>JAHDWY010000237.1 GCA_023384315.1 Candidatus Hydrogenedentota bacterium
CGATCAGGGTTGGCACGAAAGCCCCAAGAATGACGCCGTCCATGGGCGACGTAGGCGGAACGGGAATCAGCCAGTACTTCCGCGACTTGACCACGGCCGGCGTGATGGCATCCGCCCCGGCCAGGACACGCACGTCGCCTTCGTCGCGCAACAGGCGGATGGTCGTGCCCTTGGAAAGTCGCACGGTGTTTCGGATCGCGGTGTCGCCGGACTCCCCAGCAACGCGCATGGCCGTGACGCGAAACCGGGCCTTGGGTTCGCGTCCGAGAAGTTGGATCTCCTTCTTGATGCGCATCCCGGTATGCTCGGATGGCGGACCCAGTAAGGCGATGTAGTCCTCCCGCTGCTCCACGATTTCCGCGGGGCCTCTGCGGCTGGCCGCGTCACGGGCCGTGTAAGGGAGGACGTCCGTTTGCAGGCCGCCCGGGTCTACCCAGTCCTCGCTCTCGCGCACCGTTTCGTCGACCGGCAGCGGCGCCACGAAGTTCGCACCGCCCGGGACGCCGACAAACCGCACCGAGAATAAGGCGGGATCAACTTCGACGCGGATCGCGCCGTTGTCTAGAGTGTTGGGCTCGGTAGAAACAGCTTCGACGGATGGAATCAGGAAGACGATGATGAGGAATGTTAACGACCGAAGAAATCCGTGGCGCATCGATGCGAGGTCAGGGTTCTGTCTCAAACCGGCGGCGCATTTCTTCGCTGGACAAAGCGCCTTCCGATCGAACCGACGCGCGAGATCGCTCGATAAGGTCGAGAAATGATGGGTTCGTACTCAAGCTGGCCGTTTCCAGATCCGTGCTCTCCAGCGACATCGCCGCTCCTTGTTGTCCTGCGCTCATGATGGCTTCACCGCGGGCCGTTTCTATGCCGTAGTATACATGAATCTGATCCGGCGAGAGACGATAAATGTGAAGGCGAAAGTCAGAACCCACCTGGCGAAGCCGCACGAAATGCGGGGAGAATCGCAGTCCAAATGCTGGCGACACGCGCTTCGACCCCCGCCAGGCTGGAGCCTGGCGCTCCCGGTAGCGTGCCCGCCATTTTGACCTATCTCCGCTGCTTTGCTAAGCTTATTCATTCACCAATTCCCGGAAATCCGGGGTGTAGTTAAAGGAGGAGTCGTGGTCGAGCGTGTAGAGATCTTCGATACCACCCTGCGCGATGGCGAGCAGTCGCCGGGCGCGAGTATGAACGTCAACGAGAAGATTCAGATGGCGTTGCAGCTCGAACGGCTCGGGGTGGATATTATCGAAGCGGGCTTCCCGATTGCGTCCGAACAGGAGTTTGAGGGCGTGCAAAAAGTTGCCGCGGCGGTGAAAAAACCGCGAGTGGCGGGGCTGGCGCGCGCAAACCGGGCGGACATCGAACGGGCAGCGAAGGCCATCGAAAAGGCGGAGCGGCCGGTTCTGCACACGTTTATCGCCACGTCCGACATTCATCTCGAACACAAGCTTCGCATGACCCGCGAGCAGGTTCTGGAGAAGGCGGCGGAGGCGGTGCGGCTTGCCAAGACGCTGGTCGGGCGCGTGGAGTTTTCCGCGGAGGATTCGACACGCAGCGATCCCAAGTATCTCGCGCACGTGGTGAAAGCGGCTATCGACGCGGGCGCGGATGTGATCAATCTGCCGGACACGGTCGGTTACACGACGCCCATCGAGATCGAGGAGATGTTCCGGAACGTTATCGCGACGGTGCCGGGATCGGACAAGGTCGTGTTTTCGTGCCATAACCACAACGACCTAGGTCTGGCCGTAGCGAATGCCTTGGCCGCGTTGCGCGGCGGCGCGCGGCAGATTGAGTGCTGCGTGAACGGCATCGGCGAGCGGGCAGGCAATACGTCGCTCGAAGAAGTCGTCATGGCGATGAAGACGCGTCAGAACGTCTACCCCTTCGAGACGGGCATCGTCACCGAGGAAATCACGAACACGAGCCGTCTGCTCGGAAACCTGACGGGGCTGACGATCTCGTACAACAAGCCTATCGTGGGACGGAACGCGTTTGCGCATGAAGCGGGCATCCACCAGCATGGCGTCATCGCCAGCCGGATCACGTACGAGATCATGACACCGGAATCGGTGGGCCGCAGCAGCAACGACCTGATCCTCGGGAAGCATTCGGGAAAGCATGGGCTTGCGAAGCGCTGCGCCGATCTGGGATTTACGTTGGACGAGAACGAAGTCACGGAGTTGTACCAGCGCTTCAGCGTACTTGCGGATAAGAAGAAGGAGATCTTTGAAGACGACTTGCGCGTACTGCTGGCCACGATGCGCAACGAGAGTTTCGAGACGTATTCACTCGAACAACTTCGCACGTCGGGCAGCGATCCCGCCATGGCACTGGTCAAGTTGAAGCGCGGCGGGGAAGAGTTCTTCGACACGGCTATCGGCGACGGCCCCGTCGATGCCGCGTGCCAGGCCATCGAGCGCGTCGTCGGCGTCAGCGGCCGGTTGCAGGAATTTAACATTCGCGCCGCGTCGCCCGGGAAAGATGCGTTGGGTGAGGCGCATGTAACGGTGCTGCTCGACGGAAAGTCGTACTACGGCACGGGCGCGAGCACGGATATCATCGAAGCCGCGGTGAAGGCGTACCTGAGCGCGGTGAACAAGTATCTGGCGCTGCAATTGACGGCGTAAGATAGATCCCCGCCTGCGCGGGGATGACGGTGTGAATGGCGGCGCGGTCGCTGGTTTGTCTTGTGAGGTAGCGGGTGGATTCAAGACGAGTTCCCGGCGGCGCGGCAACCGGCCTGCATTCAGTCGAACGCGCACAAGCCTTCGACGTAGGCTTTGCTGCCGTCGTTGGCCCAGGGGTCGAGTTCGCTCGGGTCTTTCAGTTGCTGTCCGCGCATGCGTGGTACGGCGAGGAATCCGCAGGCCACATCGGATAGCGCCGTCATGTCGCTCCATAGCTTCTCGAATTGCGCCACGGGATAAACGTCTTCCTGGCCGTGGCCCCAGCGGCGTTTCACATCCTTGATCGTCACGTAAGTCGGAACCCGCTCGGCCACGGCGCGCACGGCCTCGGAAATCTCCGCCTCGGATCGCTGGAGATCGTCCCGCGTGAGGCCAAACAGTTTGAGCAGCGGATCGATCTGAATCCAGGTGGTCATGGAGTTGTAGTACCGGAGTTTCAGTTCGTCCTCTTCCCGAGGTTGTGCGAGCCCTTCGAGCAAACGCACCATCCCGTTGACTCGCGCCAGGCCGCCGCCCCGGTCCGTGATTCGCCGGGGCACCACTTCGAAGGTCAGCATGTTACCCGAGGCAAGATGAGACCCTAATGCCGCGGGGTCGAGGTCCGCGCCCAGGGTGTCGATGTTGTGCAGCATGATTGTGTCGACCTGCGGATGTTCGCGCAGCAACTGCGCGAGCACGCCGTTGCGCAGGAGGTTCGGCATTTCGTACCAGTGCCCGGGCGGATTAAACCGCTGCTCGGGAAGGTTATCGACGTAGTCGCTTCCCTCGCCCGCCCCGCGCGCCCACTCCATCAAGGCAGAACGCACCGACTCCCGGACTTTCTGTTTCTGCTCGTCGAGGGTCTCCTGCGGCATTTCCTCCCACAGGAAGACCAGGTCGCGCACCATGGGGATGAGACGCTGGCCGATGGAACGTCCCGGCGAAAGGTACACGGGTCCCTCGTATCCAAAGTTGTGGGTTGCCCGCAGATGCCGTTCGACAGGACCATGGGTAAGGAAGCTCGTCGACACGATGTGCGGTGGTTGTATGCCAAACGCCGCGCCCGCGCGTTTCGTCTTCGCGAGATGAATCTCCAGGAAGGCTCGATGCTTTCCGTCCATCTGCACGAAGGGGTTCACCGCCTTGATCACCCCCGCGCCGGAGGTCCAGCGGCTGCCCACGCCGCCCGCGAGGGACAGCACCGCGACGCGGTTCTCGCGAAATGCCTGCTCGCCTGCGGCACGATGATTGGATGCGGAATCATACGGCGTCACGTCTTCGTCGCGTACGTCTTCGATGCGCGTTTCGACCGGTAATCGGTTATGTGCGAGCCCGATACGTCCCGCGCGGAGGTCGCTGCGGATCTGTTCGTGCTGCACGGTGTCGAATCCGTTCGACGCTTTGATTGCCGCCGCGTCTTTGTCCCATTGCGCCCGGTCGGACGCGGCCGCGCTGGTAACACGGAAGAGGCTGCTCACCATGGTGCGCAGCAATCCGAAGGTCTCCGCCGGCTCGCGGGAAGCTGCGGTAAACCGATCCAGTTCGGCCCGGCGCTGATAGGGGATCTCTTCGGCGTGACGACGGACGAGTTCGGGCACCTGCAACGCGTAGTAGCGGGACGGCAACAAGGCTTCGGCGTCTTGGCGCAACTGCGCGACGGTGCCCGAGGAGTTGATCCGGAAGTCGTAGACCACGGGCTCCATGGCAAAGGGCAATGCGTCGTCCAGGCTCGACTTCACCTCACGCATGATCCCCAAGGCCCGATCGCGAAAGGCTGCGTGCCGTTCCGGCGCCACGTACATGGCCATCCCGCCGCCGGACATGCCGCCCAGCATCTGGAAGCCCCAGAAATCCTGCTTCAGTTCCTCGCGCGACCGCGCGATCACCGATTCCGTGAAGTGGTTGGTTACCCACGGAATGATCGTCTTCAATGGGCCATCCCAGTTGCGGTGCGTATATGCGGCCAAAGCGCGAATGTCGCCCTCGCGCAATGCGGTCAGCAGGTTGTCGAAGATTTCACGCATCTCATGCCGCGCGGACCATTCGGCGGACGCGCGCAGCAGGTACTTCTCAGTGACCATTTCCAAGATGGGGCCGACGTTTTGCGCCATACCGCCGTGGACGAGCACGAGCGACTGTGCCAGCCGTTCGTCGATTTGCGGATGCACCACGTCGTGTCCAAGCAAGCGATGCCGCGGCAAGAGGCAGCCCTTGCTGACGCCGTACTCGGGATCGCTTTCCTGCGCGACGGCGCCCTCAATAATCTTGATGCCCGGCCACACGCCGCCGGAATCCTGCCACCCCCCGCCCGAACCGCCCAGCCATTCTCCGAGGATCGCACGCGATGCGACAAGACGCCGCTCTTCCTCGCGCAAGGGGCCTTCCAAGGCTGCCGTTTGCCCTGTGGCACGCATGAGCGCGCCGATCATCCCTGCCAGCAAGTTCGTCGACACGGCAAGCCGGGAACCTTTCGGGATGTCGTTAATCTTGGTAACGAGTTCGATTCCCATGTGCGGCGCGACGACACGTTCCAGGATGCTGGCGAGCGATTGGTGGGTGCCTTCAAAGGAAGGCGGCACTAAACCCGACGCGATCACGCCGGCCTTCAGCAGGCTCAAATAGTCGTTGCCGAAATTGAAGAGGTCATCGAGATCCGCCACATCCTTGGTGACGCCGAGGTCGATACTGGTCAGCCGGATCACGGGTTCGGGAATAACCCGCGCGTACGATTCGACCGGCGGACGCACATCCTGGTCGCGTCCGTAGACGCCGAGATCGACGGAGATGTTCAGAACCCGCGCGCCTTCAGGATAGTCCATCCCCAGAAAGAAGATGTCGGACCATCCGCTGTGGCTGAGGTCCAGGCGTACCGGAGTCTTCTCCACGAGCACGGGGTACAACAGCGCGCCGTCGGTACGGCGCAACATCTCGGGCCGGATGCGCAACGGGTGGTCGTCCGCATGTCCAACTCGGAACATCCACTGATTGCCGCGACTGGACCGGACGCTTCTCCGCACCTGATCGGCCAAGGTCTGGAATGCGAGATGCCGGTAACACTCGGCGAGCGCGCTCATGACGGCGGCATTGGGCCCGTTTGTTTCGATGGCACAAATAAATCGCCGAATCGCTTCTTCAAAGCGCCGTTCGAGCAAATCGCTAAACCCGTCATAAGGTATCGCGCCAGTCGCGGGAATACTTCGCGACTCGTGGAGGTGGAACCGGTAAAGACTGTGGAGAAACAGCGTCGCGCGGACCCGCTCGTAAAGATTAGCGGAACTACGGCGAAACGACTCCAAATCATCGCACGCAGAAAGTAGTTCATCTGTGGACAGGTCTGTGCAAAGCGAGGTGAACGAACGATTGCGGACAGCTTCATCGTCACACGTTATGGAATCGATGAACGGACTGCTTACGGGCTTCCTGCGCTGCATAGGGCTACGCCTTGCCGGATTCGGCGAGAACTTCGACCAGCATGGCAAGTACTTCCTCGCGATCCTGTCCGGCCAACGCCAGCGACAATTGCGTGTGCAGCAGTCCGAACGTGGACCCGATGTCGTGTCGCACACCGCGCACTTCGAGCGCAAGGTGCCGCTCCCGCAGCGCCAGTTCTTGCAGCGCCGTTGTCAGTTGAACGTCGCCGTGGCCTGACACGGCGGCGTCAACGGCTTCCTTCAAGATCGTGAACAGCGCAGGCGTGAGCACGTACATGCCGAAGAAACAGAGGAAATAACCTGCCCGTAATCCGGGGGTGTAGAGTTCCAATTCCGCCTGGCTCACAGACGGTTTCTCGATGATCCGCTCAATCTGATAGGCGCCGGTATATTTGGGCACCCGTTTTCCGCACAGCGTGCCGTAGCGGCCGACGAGGTGCTCCCGCGTCGCTTGAACCGCCGCGACCGCGCAATCCTCCTGCACCGCGAGATCGATGAGTTGTTGGGCGCAACGTCTCCCTTCCACCTGGGAAACGTAGAGATGATCGCCGAGCAACAGGAGAAACGGTTCCTCGCCCACGAAATCGCGCGCGCAATACACCGCGTGGCCGTAGCCCAAGGCTTCCTCTTGCGGCGCGAAACGCAAGCGGCGCACGACGTTGTTCAGCTTCTCCGCCTGCGCCTGCGCCCAGTCGACGCCGCGATACGATGCGAGCAGATTGTCGTGGAGCAGCTCGAACTGTCTCCGGTACGCGTCCTCGTCGCCGGGCGCGCAGACGACACAGATCTCTTTGATCCCGCTTTCCAGGGCCTCTTCGGCGATGATTTGAATAACCGGTTTGGCCAACCCGTCCCGATCCACCAATGGCAACATAGCCTTCTGGACCGTATCGGCCACCGGATACAAGCGAACCCCGCGTCCGGCGGCGGTAATGACAGCTTTGCGCA
>JAHDWY010000238.1 GCA_023384315.1 Candidatus Hydrogenedentota bacterium
CCTTTCTCGTAGGGCACCCGGACACCTCCAAGAATGAGCGGGCGCCCCGCTTCCAGGCGGTGAAGATCGTAGCCAATCCCAACACGAATCACGGAGCCATTCCTTCTGTCCTGCCATCAACATTGCTCGTGGGAACCCTATCGGCGCTTGCGCCGATTCTGGCCCTCATATACCTATGAATCATACGAGGCCTCCCGCGATGACCTGTTCTGCCAACGCGAGATCCTCGCGCGTGGTTACTTTGAAATTCAGCGGCGAACCCTGGACGAGTTTGACGCGTCCTCCAGTCCGTTGCACCAGCGTAGCGTCGTCCGTTCCGAGATGGTCTTCTTCGCTGGCTTTCGCGTGAGCCTCGCGGATTACGGAGACGCGGAAGGTCTGCGGGGTCTGGCAGGCCCACAGACGCGCGCGGTCCGGTGTATTCACGAGAAACGCGTCATCATCCCCCACAAGGATCGTGTCGGTCGACGGAATCGCCACAGTAGCGGCGCCGAATTCCATTGCCGCTTCGATGGATCCACGTATCGCGGATTCCGGCACGAAAGGACGGGCGGCATCGTGGATCACAACGATCTCGGTTTCAGGCCGAAGCGCGTCAAGTCCGTTACACACGGAAATCTGACGCTCAGACCCGCCATCGGCCCAGGTGAACCGATACTCCGAAAACGCCGCCGTCAGAGCCTGCTCCATCTCAGCCCGGCTCTCCGGCGGGCCGACGATGACCGCACCATCCGCAAGACCCAAGGCATCGAACCGCGAGAGGGTCCACACGAGAAGGGGTTGGCCCGCGAGATCGATCAACGCTTTCGGGCGTCCGGCACCGAGTCGTTGCCCCATCCCGGCGGCGGGAATGAGAAGTTGGACGTGTTCCACGCCGGATCCCAAGGTCAAGAGACGACGCGTTGGAGTTTGCCGAAGATCATGCGGCCGGCGGTCGTCTGCAACACGCTCGTCACGAGCGCCATGACTTCCTTACCGACGAACTCCCGGCCGCCATCGACAACGACCATCGTGCCGTCGTCGAGATAACCCACCCCCTGCTGGGCCTCCTTGCCTTCCTTCACGATCCGGACGTGCAACTGCTCATCGGGTAGGAGGGCGGGCTTTAGCGCGTTTGCCAGGTCGTTCAGGTTGAGCACCTCGATGCCGTCGATCTGGGCCACTTTGTTCAGATTAAGGTCGTTCGTGAGGATCTTGGCCCGGAACTCCCTCGCAAGTTGAATCAGTTTGCCGTCGACTTGTTCGATCCCGGGCGGGTCATCTTCAATGACTTCAACCGTGACCTTGCTGTCCGGTTGTTGAAGCTGCTTGAGGATGTCCAGGCCGCGACGCCCGCGAACCCTCCGGAGTTCGTCGGCGGAGTCGGCAATGTTCTGGAGTTCCCGAAGGACGAAGCGCGGAATGATGAGGGTACCTTCCACGAAGCCGGTCTGGCAGACTTCCGCAATTCGGCCATCAATGATGACGCTCGTGTCGACGAGCTTCGGATTGCCGCGGGCAAACTCGCGCCGATGCACGGCCTGTATGAGCGTGCCCCAATGCGTCGCCCGCGAAAGCCCCAGCCAGATGCCAATATAACCGAACACGAGCACCAAAGACGTCGTGAGATAGATCTCGATGGTCCGGTCGTAGATGGGGTACCAGATGAGGACGTATTTTGCCAGGAAGTACCCCACCATCATGGCCAGAACGATAGCCACTAAGGCAGGGAACATGCGTTCGAACAGTTCCTGGGTGATAAAATAGAGGACGAAAATGATCCCCCCGGCGATGGTCCCGCCGGCGAGGCAGCCCAGGAAGGTCCACAAGGAAACGCTGTGGGGTAAGGGAGCCTCCTGCCCCGGCGGTATCCGGCTCAGTTGAAGCGTGATACTCTCGTTGTATTCATTGACGAGGTAATACGCCCAAAATCCGCCCATGGCGATACACGCTAGTACGAAGAGTCCGCGGACAATCTTGCTAGACACTTACTTCTCCCGTTCAGGTATGAATGCGAATAATGTATGATCGCCTGAATCAATACCGCTTATGATACACAATAATACATCGGTTAGCCATATTCCTCTGGCTGCGCCGGCGATCGGACTTCTCGGGGTCCGGAGTCGGTCAATATCCATCCAGAAGCGTCTTTAATTGCCGCCCGCAGCAACTCGGGAAGTCGAGCCGCGGGAAGCGGGTCCGCGCCCGAGGAAGGACTGCGGTGCGAACCATCGGCGGCCTTGGGTCCAAGGACGCATACCGCCAAGACCCGACAGCCCAAACGCTTGGCCTCTAGCACGTGGGGAACAATCCCGGTACCACAGATGTCACCCCCGTTCTGCCGAAGGGACTCGATGGCGATTGTGTCCGGGCGCTGCGCCAGAGGACTGGCGACTAGCACTCCCACGCCGATCGGCACCTGGACCGAATCGCTCGCCCGGAGCATCGTTTCCCGTAGCGCGGGGTCATACGCGACAGACATATCAAGGAAGTATGCAACTTCACTGGGTTTGGCAGGGAGTAGGGGACTGTCCCCCAAGAGGTTAACATGGTCTTCGACGAGCACCAGTTCGCCAGTGTGCCGTTCCGGTTCGACGGGCGTAGCATGGGCAACCAGGAGGACCCAATCGCAACCGCAATAGGCCGCGATACCTACCGGGCAAGGCCGCTGCCGGACCGGCAGATAGGGTGGCACCTCCACGATGACGAGAACCGGCACGGAGCCGACACGCCCGCACTGCAGCCGGCAAGGCAGGTTTGCTCCGTGAGGCTGTTCGACCTGCCACACAGGGGAGGGCGACTCCAGCAAGTCCTCCGGGGAAAGGGCACCTCGCTCAACGACCACGGTTACTGCAGGACGCTGCCCCAGGGAACTCACGACAAACGCTGCGGCGCGATCGAGGCTGGCGGGGTCGAGCTGGGTCACGATACTCCCCCCGATTCCAACGCGGTCAGAAGCCCTATTACGGCCTCCTCATTCACGCCCGCGATCTCGACCGTCTTGTCGCGAGAACGGTCGCCGCTCAGGAGCCGGACCGCGGATTTGGGAACGTGGAGTTTCTTGGCGATGAGCGCACAGAGGGCGGCATTGGCGAGTCCGTCAGCGGGTGGAGCCGAAAGTCGAATCCGGAGCCGCTCATTCTGAACCCCGACGTGAATGCGCACGCTATCCCGAGACTCGACAACGAACGACATGTTTCACCTCAAAAGGCGCGGACACCGCCGCAGCGATCATTCGCTGCATCCCGGCCACACGCGTGCGTCACACGACGTCCCGCCATACCCCCATTCGGCGAAACTTCTCTTGGCGGCGCTCTGCCGACCATTTACCTTCTTGAGCGAAAACCAGAAACTGATCGATCTCCTCAGCGAGAACCGACGCGGCACCGTCCGGATTTCGGTGTGCTCCTCCCCCGGGTTCCGCGAGCACCGCATCGATGACGCCGAACTCCTTGAGATCGTGAGCCGTAATCCGCAGGGCGGAAGCCGCGATGTCTTTTTTCGCGGAATCTCGCCACAGGATCTCTGCACAACGTTCAGGTGCACAGACCATGTAGATCGCGTGCTCGAACATGCAAACCCAGTCTCCGACGGCTATACCGAGGGCGCCGCCACTGCCGCCCTCCCCAATCACGACGGAGAACACCGGAGTCTCAATCCCCATAAGATAGAGAAGGTTGCGTGCGATCGCGGGACCCTGGCCGCGTTGCTCGGCGTCGGGATGCGGGTGCGCGCCCTGGGTGTCGACAATGGTCACTACGGGAATATGGAGGCGCTCAGCCATCTCAAACAAACGCAATGCCTTACGATATCCGGAGGGGAAGGCCATTCCGTAGTTGCGCCGAATACGTTCGTCCGTGGTCGTGCCTTTCTGATGCCCGACAAGCACGACGGTCTGACCCCGAAACCGCGCGATTCCTCCTACGGTAGCGGTGTCCTCCCCGGACACGCGGTCGCCATGCAGCTCAACAAAATCCTCGAAAATGCGGCCGACGTAATCCAGCATCTTGGGTCGCTGCGCGTGGCGCGCGAGTTCGACCCGCTGCCAGGGCGTGAGCTGCGTAAAGACCTTCTCGCGTTCTACTTGCAGCTCCCGCTCGATATCGTGTCGCTCTTCGTCGCTCTCGGCTTGCTCAAGTTTCGCTTCGAGTTCGACAATCCGCTTCTCGAAGGGCAGTACGTGCGCGACCACCCCGCGACTGTTGTGATTCAGCTTAGCCAAGGCGTGTGCCAACTCCTCTTGGGTTGCCCCGAACCCCGAACGGATCCACTCGGACCGGAAAGACAGGGCATACTATAGCAGATGGCGCAACCCAGACGGTAACCCGCTGGCTTCCCCACGCGAGTGCGCCGCAGGCAAAAAAAAACGCCTTGCGGCGAACGGTTCGCTCGCCTGAGGCGTAGTGCCCGGTGATGGATATCACCTATGCTTCTTCCAATACTTCGTCGTAATACTCGGCGTAGCAGTCGAGATGCCAGTATTCGCCGTCCACGATCTGAACTTCACCGAACTGGATATCGGTTTCCTCGATCGCTTCGTTGCACAATGTGCAGCAGTGCATGGCTGTATTCACCTCCTTTCAAGGGCGCGCCGATTCGGGCACGCAGTTAAAATCGCCGACTTTTACCATAATCCGTCAGAGAAGTCAAGCACTAAATTCAATTTGTTCTTTTGCGTTGAGTCGGCGTCAAAATTAAGTCAACTAAATACCTAAGAAGAATCGCAAAAATACAATAAATATGTGGCATTCTTGCGGAGATTGATCTAGAATGGCAATCTCGCAGGGAGCGATTGACTGTTAATAGTGCTTGAACGCATCAATTACCCCAGGAGGTTCTTCCGTATGAAATCGCCACGTTTTTTTTGCAAAAACTCGCAGCTAGACGCCGCCGGTTCCCCCCCTCGTTCCGCCCGCTTCGGAAAGACCCTACGGGGACTAAGCCTGCTTGGGTTGGTCGTCATGGTCACGGTTTCCGCCAAACAATGCCCGTCCCTGCCGGAAAATTGCAGGGACTACACGGCGATTGACGTGGGTGGTTACTCGCTTTTCTACAAGGAACAGGGTACGGGGGGGCCCGCGGTCATTTTCCTGGCGGGCGAGGATGACAACATCACCGTTTGGCGGAAGGTGCAGCCGGAGGTGGCTGACTTTACGACAACCATCGCGTACGACCGGGGTGGCGTGGGCTGCAGCGATGAGGGCGAGAACCCCCGGACCGCGAACGTGGTCGCGCAGGAGCTGGAGGCCTTCCTGGACGCGCTTGGATTGACCGACCCCGTCATCCTTTGCGGTCATTCGTTTGGCGGACTATTTGCCCGGTACTTTGCCAACCAGTATCCGGATCGCGTGGCTGCCTTGGTGCTCGTTGATGCAACGCACGAGCTGATTGAGAACGAAATGGCGCTCAACCTCAAACCCCAGTCGCTGGAAAAGCAGGACTTGGAGTACGGGATCTACTTCGGAATCACCGGGCGTCCGGGAGTCTGGGGTGAGTACTACAACCGCTACAACACGTACGACATGGTGGCGGCCAACCGTACCCTGCCCAACATTCCGCTCATCTACCTGAGTGCGGGCAAGTACGATCCGGGCCAAGTGCCTGCACAACAGGCCAATGTGGCGGACATGATCAAGGAAGAGTTAGACGAGGATCAGGCGTCGCTCACGCCGCAGGGGCAGCTCACGGTCGTCTCCAATACCGGCCACGACATCCAAATCGAGCAGCCTCAAGCGGTCATCGACGCGATTCAGCAGGTATTCAATACGGTGGCGAATCCCTGAGCAATATTCAAAGAGGTCCGGAAGGACTAGGAAGCAAGCGTGGGCGCAACATCGCCCGCGCTTTCTTTTTCATCTACGGACGTGTCCTCCGCAGTTTGGCGCAAGATCCCGGCACAGATCTTCACGTTTGGATTGCGCAGTATGGAGAAATGATCGCCGGGAACCGTGCGAACGTCCACCCCGCCCTGCGCAAAGCCGGACCAACCACGGGATTCATCCACGTTGGCTTTGGCCGTAATGCGGCGTTCCGCGACGAACAGGGTGATCTTCCCTTTGATCGGGCGGAGCTTGTAGCGCTTGAACGCTCGCGTGTTGGCAAGGGCAATTCGGATCCAGTGCCGGGCGAAAGACTGCCTCATAAGAAGCGAGCCTCCCCCGTTAACGTCCGCGGCCGAGGTATTCAGCGCGTTCTCGTAGGCGCGCGTGAGTTCCCGTTCCTGCCGGGAAAGGACGCGGCGCTTGAGCCGGCCAATCCAGCGGCCCGGCAACGAGGCCGCCAGGGAGAACCAGGCGCCGTCGGCAGTTGTCGCGAGACCCGATAGGGTAAAGAGCAGCCGGGCGCCCAGGTTCTCGCGCATGAGTCGAAACCGCTCGACGATGGACTTGCGCGACGCGCCCGGGGCGCGTTGGCCCGTAATCGTCTCAATGAGGAACACGTGGCCCGCTTCCTCGCCAAGCTGGCGGGCGATTTCGTAGGCGACGGTTCCGCCGAAGGACCATCCTCCGACGCGATAGGGACCCTCGGGCTGCACGGACCGCATCGCGGCAATGTATTGCTCGGCCATCTCTTCGATGGTCTCGCAGGGGGCCGCCTGTCCTTCAAATGCGGGGTCCTGTAATGCATAGACGGGCTGATCCGCCCCGAGGTGATGGGCGAGCGCGTAGTACGCGAACACGGTACCGCCGGCGGGCGCTACAAGAAAGATCGGGGGCTTGGAGCCACCGACCCTCAACGGGACCAGGAGACTGCTTGCATCGGCCTCGGCCGCATCCCGACCGCTCCCGCCGGATTTACGGTGCGATTCGCGCAGAGCATCCACCCGGCGTGCCATGCCGGCTACGGTCGGATCCTCGAAAACGGCCCGCAGGGGCAACGTAATCGCGAAACAGCCGTTAATTCGAGACAGCAGTTCGACCGCCAGCATGGAATGACCGCCGCTATCCAAGAAGTTGTCGTGGACGCCGATGCGGTCCCGGTGCAGGAGGTCTCGCCAGATACCGGCGATTCCCCGTTCCGTGTCGGTCCTGGGCTCGCAGAATCCGTCATCCGTCTTCGCATCGACCCGCTCT
>JAHDWY010000239.1 GCA_023384315.1 Candidatus Hydrogenedentota bacterium
CTCTGCCTTCCAAAGTAGCGCATTTCTTCAGAAGACAAAATCCAATATATGAGGGAGGGAGAGTCTGATTTCGCAGCTTCTGCAGGCATGCCGCGAGCAAGTCGCTCCGGTCGCGATTAAGGACGATCGCGACAACGTGCGCAGCCTCGCGGACGGTGATTGTAGCGTCGGATTGCAAACCGCGTGGACATCCTGAGTATAGGGTGAAGAACAGCAGCCGTTGGGGTAATTGTAGACGATCCTGACGCAAAGTCCCAAGCCTCGAAAAATGAGGATTCTATCAACCGAACCGGAAGTGTCGCAATTGCGCGTGATTTGGTATGCTGATTGGGTCGGGTTCATAAACTGCAAGGTGGCCTAACCGTGAAGCATACTTCAGGGAAAACCGCGCGATTTTTCGCCCTGCCCGTCGCACTTGTTGCGTTAGCGTTCGGGAACATGGAGTCCGCGTTCGCGGCAATCGACTTCGAATCACAAATCGCTCCGGTGCTGGAAGAGCGATGCTTTACCTGCCATTCGAGCGGGAAACGGAAAGGCGGCCTGAGCCTGGAATCGCTTGCGGATGCGGAAATCGGAGGCGATTCCGGTCCGGCGGTTGTTTCGGGTGACAGCGCCGCCAGTGAGTTGATCCGCCGGATCACCTCCGCGGATGACGCGGAGCGGATGCCGCCCAAGGGCGACCCGCTGCCGGAAGAAACCATCGCGCTGCTTCGCACATGGATCGAGGAAGGCGCGTCCTGGGGCGATACCGAAACCGTCGCGCAAGAACCTGTCGAAGGTTCCGATCATTGGGCGTTCCAGAGGCCCGCGCAACCGGCTCTGCCCGAAACCAACGCTTCCGATTGGTCGCGCAATCCCATCGATGCGTTTACTTTGGCCGCGATGCAGGCGCAAGGCTTGGGGCCGTCGCCGGAGGCGGACCGCTACGCGCTCATTCGCCGTCTCTCGCTGGACCTCACCGGACTGCCGCCCGCACCGGAGGAGGTCGAGGCCTTCGCGAACGATTCGGATTCGGACGCGTACGAGCGGCTGGTTGAGCGCCTGCTGGCGTCGCCCCACTTCGGCGAGCGCATGGCGATTCGATGGCTTGATGCCGCGCGGTATGCTGACACCAACGGGTTCGAGAAAGATCGGCCCCGATCCATTTGGCCCTATCGCGACTGGGTCATCGACGCGTTTAACAAGAACATGCCCTACGACCGGTTTGTCGTGGAGCAAGTTGCGGGCGACCTGCTGCCCAACGCGACAGAAGACCAGCGCGTTGCCACAGGCTTTCTGCGCAATTCGATGATCAACGAAGAGGGCGGTATCGACGTCGAAGAATACCGCTACGAAGCGATGGTCGATCGGACCAATACGGTCGGCACGGTCTTTCTCGGTCTCACGATGGCCTGCGCACAGTGCCACACGCACAAGTACGATCCCGTCACGCAGCGCGAGTACTTTCAGTTCTACGCATTCCTGAACAATACCGACGACGTGGATATGGAACTCCACGACGCGGCGGTCGCGAAAGAACGGGAAGCCATCGAAGCGGAGATCGCCGCACTGGTAGATAAACTGCCGAACCAATTTCCCGTGGATGATCGCGTTCACGAGGAACGCGTTCTCACGCCCGCGGTGTTGCACGCGGAAAGCGGCGCCACGCTGGAGGCGGATGAAGACGGGTTCGTACTCGCCGGGGGCGAACCGGCCGAGCGCGACACCTACACCCTCGCATTCGACCTCGGTGCCGACCCCGTCGACGCTCTTGAGATTGAACTGGCGACCGCGGACAGTCTTCCGCAGAACGGCCCTGGCCGCGCGGATAACGGGAATCTCGTTCTCTCCGAAGTGCAGGCGTTTCTGAAACCCCAGGGCGGCGAAGCAATCCCGATCGCGCTCGCGCGGGCCGAAGCGACGCGGTCCCAGGACAAGTACCCCGCCGAGCATGCGGTGGATAGGAAAGAGGAGACCGGCTGGGCGCTGGGCGCCACGGGAGAAGGTGCGACGTTGACTCTTTGGTTTGCGGAGCCACTGCACGCGACTGAGCCGTCGCAACTGGAACTGCGCTTGGTTCAGCACCACGGCGCGAGACACACCGTGGGCCGTTTTCGCATCAGCGCGGTGCGGGACTATCTGCCGGAGTCCGACCTGCCGGACGATGAACGGCGCGCGCAGCATCTCGCGCGGAAGATGCAGGCGTGGGAAGACGAGATTGCGGCGAAATCGGCACGCTGGTCGGTCGTGGAGCCGGTCGAGTACATATCCGCGAACCACGCGACCTTTGAGCGGTTGGACGACGATTCGCTCCTGCTCAAGGGCGACATTCCGAACACCGATACCTACGAGGTTCAATATCGTACCGAGTTGCAGGACATCACTGCGATTCGTATTGAAGCGCTACCCCATCCGAGCCTGCCTAACGGCGGACCGGGACGCGGCGTCATCATGTCCGCGGGCGGCGATTTCCTGCTCAGCGAGATCGCGGCGGAGGCCGCGCCGTGGCTGGACCCGCAAGCGGTGGAGTCCATCACGCTGCAGAATCCGACCGAGGATTTCGCGGCCCCGAACCGTACGGCGGCGATGGCGTTGGATGGAAAGCTCGACACGGGGTGGTCCATCAAGGATGGGGAAGGGGAGCCACACGCCGCCGTCTTCGAGTTTGCCGCGCCGGTAGGTTACGACGGCGGGACGTTGCTGAAGCTGAAACTCGATCAGTTCTACGTGCACCAGCACACGCTGGGACGATTCCGCGTGTCCGTGACGAACGATCCGTTGCCGGTACAAGCGTCGGGCGTGCCGGCGGACATCGAGTCGATCCTGGTGACTCCGCGCGATCAACGGACGGACGCCCAGCGCTCCGCGTTGAAGAAGTACTACCTGGCCATCGCGCCGGAGCTGAAGGAAGACCACGAGAAGATCGAAGCCCTGCGGGCGTCGATGCCTAAGTTCCCGCAGACGATGGTGCTGGAAGAGCGGGAAGACCCGCGCGTCACCCGGATTCATCATCGCGGCGAGTTCCTTTCGCCCCGCGAGGAAGTGACGCCCGCCGCGCCGGCCGTGCTGCACGAACTTGAGCCGGGCGCGCCGATGAACCGATTGGCGTTCGCGCGGTGGCTGGTGTCCGAGGAGAATCCCCTGACCGCGCGCGTCGCGGTGAATCGCCTTTGGCAGATGCTGTTCGGCCGCGGGATCGTGAACACGCCCGAGGATTTCGGCTTGCGCGGCGATACGCCCAGCCATCCGGAACTGCTGGATTGGATGGCCGTCGAGTTCATGCGGCGCGGGTGGGACACCAAAGACATGGTCCGGATGATGGTGACCTCGTCGACCTATCGCCAAACGTCGCGTACGACACCGGAATTGATCGCCGTCGATCCCGACAACGAATGGCTGGCGCGGGGTTCCCGGTTCCGTGTAGACGCGGAGATCGTGCGCGACATCGCGTTGGCGTCGAGCGGACTGATGAACCCGGCAATCGGCGGGCCCAGCGTGAAGCCGCCTCTGCCGGACGGCGCGTTGTCGCTTGTCTACCCCGGCGATCCGTGGAACGTGGCGGAAGGGGCGGACTTGTACCGGCGCGGGGTGTATACCTACTGGAAGCGCACCTTACCCTATCCGACGGCCATGGTGTTCGATGCCGCCGCGCGCGACACGGCCTGTGTGCGGCGGGTAGAATCGAATACGCCCTTGCAGGCCCTGACCATGTTGAACGATACGGAACTCATGGCCGCGGCAAAGGCCCTGGCAGAACGCGTGCTGGACGAAGCGCCACCGAATACGAACGCCCGCATCGCGCACGCGTTCATGCTGGTCGTATCGCGTCCGCCCGATGAACAGGAGTTGGCCTGGATCGATTCGTTCTACACGCGGCAGCGCTTCCGGCTCCAGACCGGGGAGGCGAATCCGGAAGTCCTCTTTGCAGCGGAGCCGGAGTCCGACTCGCGAATCGAACTTGCGGCGTGGACCTTGGTCTGTCGCGCGATCTTGAATACTGACGAAGCCATCACGCGAGGATGAGACGAAGTATGGACGCAAGCACGAGAAACGAGCGATTGCGCGGAATGACCCGGCGGCACTTCTTCCAGGAATGCGGCATCGGCGTCGGCAAGATTGCGTTGGCATCCATGCTGTGCCGGGCTGCCGGCGCGACCGCGACCACCTTCGAGAATCCTCTCGCGCCGCGCCCTTCGCACTTCGCCGGCAAGGCGAAGCACGTCATCTATCTCTTTATGGCCGGCGCGCCGAGCCAGTTGGATCTCTTCGACAACAAGCCCGTGCTCAAGCAGTACGACGGAAAACCGATTCCCGAAGAGATCGTGAAGGACCAGCGCTACGCCTTTATCCAACGCGACGCGGCCTTGATGGCGTCCCGGTTCAACTTCGCGCAGCATGGCCAGTCCGGCGCGGAGATCTCGGAGATGCTGCCGCACCTGGCGGAGATCGTCGACGACCTTGCTATCGTTCGTTCGGTTCACACAAACCAGTTTAATCATGCCCCCGCGCAGATCTTCATGAACACGGGATCGCCGCAGCTCGGGCGCCCCAGCATGGGGTCCTGGGTAACCTACGGTCTCGGGAGCGACGCGGAAGACTTGCCCGGCTTCGTTGTGTTGAACAGCGGGCAGGGGTCGAGCGGCGGCGCGAACAACTGGGGTTGCGGGTTCATGCCGACGGTGTACCAGGGCGTACCGTTCCGCAGCGAAGGCGACGCCGTGCTGAATGTATCCAATCCGCCTGGGATCACGGAAGCGATTCAGCGCGACACCATCGACCTCATCGGAAAGCTCAACCAGCACCAGCTTGGCATTCAGAACGATCCCGAGATCGCCACGCGCATCAATTCCTACGAGATGGCCTATCGTATGCAGACGAGCGCGCCGGAGCTGATGGACATCGCTCAGGAAAGCCCCGAGACCCTCGCCATGTACGGCGCGGAACCGGGGAAGGCGTCCTTCGCGAACAACTGCCTGCTGGCGCGGCGGCTCATCGAACGGGGCGTCCGGTTCGTGAACTGCTACCACGGCAGCTGGGATCACCACAGCGACGTTGAAGGCGGACTCAAAGCCAAGTGCAAGGAAACCGATCAGGCCTGCGCGGCGCTGCTGAAGGATCTCAAGCAGCGCGGTATGCTCGAGGAAACGCTCGTGGTGTGGGGCGGCGAGTTCGGGCGCACGCCTATGGTCGAGTCAAGCGCGGCGCTCGGGCGCAGCATGGGCCGGGACCATCACCCCCAGGCTTTCACGATGTGGATGGCAGGCGGCGGTATTCGGCCGGGACAGACCTTAGGCGCCACGGACGAGTTGGGCTTCAATGTCGCGGAGCGCCCCGTGCACGTCCACGATATTCAGGCGACGATCCTGCACCTGCTCGGGCTCGAGCACACGAAGCTCACCTATCGCTTCAAGGGACGCGACTTCCGGTTGACGGATGTGTTCGGGAATCTGGTGCCCGAGTTGATCGCGTGAGGCGGGATAGGACGTATAGGACCAATGGGACGAATAGGACGCGCGGGAATCTTGTCTGGTCGGCGAATCTCGGGGTTTCTCTTGTCCCTGTAGTCTCTGCTGTCCCTGCTGTCCCTTGGTCCAAACTGATCACCGACCACTAAAACTCATACCGCAGTCCCGTCTTCAACATGTGATTCCAGGCTTCCACATCGCTGTCTTCGGCGAGGCTGTCGTATTCGCTTTCCAGGCTGGCGCGCAGGCTCAGCGCCTTGGTGAGCGGCGTGGTAAAGGCGAGTTCGTTGATGAGACGGTACTCGCCGAAATCCTCCAGGTTCGGCAAAACGACTACCTTCTCTGAGAGCGTACTGTCCGTGAACAATTGCTGCGTGAACTCCCCGGTGATGCGCACGCCAAAGAAATCGTTCTCCCTGGTTTCGTAGTTGCGCAAGGGTTCGCGGATGTCCAGAAAGATCAGGCGCAACTCGTTCCAGCGGCTGGGATCCAGACCGCCCTCGCCGTCGATCTCGCCCGCAAACGTGGCAAGCCTTTGAAAGGCGTCGTTCCGTATGCGGTTGCGCGTGTCCGTGCGTTCCTGCGGCGTGAAGGGATTCCAGCGTTCCCACGTGTGCTCGACGCCGGCCTCCAGGCTGAGGTGCCGTGTTTCGTTGTCGATGAAGATGTAGCCCGCGCCGGCGCCCACGGTCGCGCGCAGGTCCAGCTTGCGGCCGTCGTCCTGTTCCGCCGAAGTCAATCCGAGCAAGTAGAACCGCTCCGTCAGATAGCCTTCCCACTTCGCCTCGCCCTTGTAGCGGCGTGTGTTGATGACCGATTCGGCCTCGCCATAATCGGCCCCGAGGGTCAGCGTGAGCTTGGTCCATTCGCCTGCGCGCTCGGCGCTGGACTTCAGTGAGAAATCGATGGTGTCCGTGTTGCCCGAGCGCACCGTCAAACCCGATTCCACAAATCCCGACCAGATGGACGGCTTTTCCTCTTCGGCAGTCTCCGGTTCCACGGTGGCGACGAGGCCGGTCATGGATGCGGGTTGGAAGCCGGCAGCGGTTTCGACTCCGGGCGTGCCGCCTTGCAGCGTAAGGGGGCCCTCAACCGTCGTTCCGTCCTCCAGTTGCACCGCAAAGCTGCCGTCTGTGTCCAGGGCGAACACCGCCGCGCGCTGAACCTCCAGGTCGCCCGCATAGTCGGTGGTGATTCGTATTGTAGCCGCCGTAATACCGGAAACCGTCCCCGAAATCCGGTCTCCGTTATTGAGATAGACCGTATCGGCAAAGGCTGGCGTGTGAAGCGCGAGCAGAATAGGGACCAGCCCGACAGCGCGATGAAGAGTACTGTGCATGATGGCTTTCCAACAGGGTTGATTGACGTCTCGGCATACGGCCGTTGTGACGCGGGAAAGAATCAGTCGTTTGCGCAGGAGTTACTCGTATAATACCCGATAAGACGAAGAAGATTCCTGGGGGAACAGAACGGGAGGTATCGCACATGTTGAGCCGGCGAGCGTTTCTGGGAAAGACGGCGGCCGCTTCCGCCGCGGTGGCGGCGGGAGTGTCCGTCAATGCGGCCGGTGCCAACGACCGCATTGTGGTCGGCGTG
>JAHDWY010000240.1 GCA_023384315.1 Candidatus Hydrogenedentota bacterium
GACGCGTTCCACAAGATTAGCACCGGCGATGGCCGCTCCCGCGTCGACCGAGGCCTCCACGTCAGCTACATCGCCCACGAAGGTGGTATAGCCCTTCCCGCCGATGTGGTTGGCGAGGTGCAAGGTAATGAGCCGGACCGGCGCGGCCTTGCATGCGGCGTCGGCGGCTTCCACGATCATGGCAGCGGACCGGGTTTCGAGTACTCCCACGGCGTCCAGGGACGGAATCGGCGCATCACCCTTAATCGCGGGGAGCACTTGATCGTGGAGATTGGCCAGGACAAAGGACTCAATGACGCAGTCTGCCCCCGCAGCCTCCACTGCGGCACGAACGGAAGCATCCACAGCGGCCACCTCGCCTGTGACGAGGGACATGTATTTGCCCGGGGTGATCGGACGCGACTCGATGAGGTCCACGGGCGCGGCCTTTACCATCGCATCGCTCGCGCGGATGCCCACAGCTATCGAATCGAACTCGACCATCCCTAGAACGGACATGATGTTTCCTTCGCCCTGAAATTCGGGGATATTTCTATGGACGGTATGGACGTGATGGACGATATGGACATTGAAGCATCGGGGATATCTCCAAAAAGCTGAGACTTGCGCATTATACTTCGCCGCCTCCTACCAATCCCGCAATCCGCAATCCGCAATCCGCAATCGTCTTCTCCTCCTCCAGCCTCCGGTCTCCAGCCTCCAGCCTCATACAATCCGAAACGAATCGACCAGCGTACACCGTCGTTCGCGGGTGAAACTGATGGGAGAGGTCATGCCTTCGCCGGTGGGGCTGGCGATGGTGAAGGACGTGTAGCCTTCGCCGCCCATGCCGAGGCCCGCGAAGGTAGGGCCGTTCTTCACGAAGATAGAACAGTTGATGCGCCGGGCCATGATGCTGAGCTTGTCGATGTTGCGGGAGTGCATGGTGGCCGTGTGGCGGCGTCCGCCCTCGTACGCGACGGCCAGTTCAATGGCTTCGTCCACGTTCGCCACGCGGACGATAGGCATGACCGGCATGAGCTGCTCCGTCCAGGGCAAGGCGTGATCGCGGTCTACCTCGCATATTGCGAGCCGGGTTTCGGGGACCGCGTCAATGCCGATCTCGCGCAGAATGAGGCTGGCGTCCTTGCCGATCCAGCGCTTGTTGATGACGCCGCGGCGGCCGTCGCGCGATTCGAAGATGACGCCACATAGCCGTTCGATGTCCTGTCCCGCGACTTCCACGCAGCCGTTGGCGACCATGTGGCGCTTCAGTTCGTCGGCCACGGACGCAACGACAACGACCTCCTTCTCCGCCGTGCAGATGATGTTGTTGTCGAGGGACGCGCCATCGACAATGGCCTTCGCGGCCTTCGGGATGTCGGCCGTCTCATCAACCACCGCCGGGGGATTGCCGGGTCCTGCCGCGATGACTTTCTTGCCCGACAACATGGCTTCGCGCACAACGCCGGGTCCGCCGGTTACGCAGAGCAGGGCTACGCCGGGATGCCGCATCAAGGCTTGCGCCGTCGCGATGCTCGGATCGGAGACGGCAGATAGCAATCCATCAGGCCCACCTGCTTCGACCACGGCCGCATTCAGCACGTCGACGCAGCGAATGGAACATCGTTTCGCCGCGGGATGGGCGTTGAACACGACGGCATTCCCGCCGCTGAGCATGGCGATGGAGTTGTTGATGACGGTCTCCGTCGGATTGGTCGTGGGGATAATCGAGCCGATGACACCGTGGGGCGCGCGTTCCATCAGCATGAGGCCGTGATCGCCGCTCTTCGCGCGGGGTTCCAGCATCTCCGGGCCGGGGGTCTTGATGGTGACCAGCAGGTTCTTTTTCACCTTGTCCACCGCGCGACCAAGACCGGTCTCCTCCACGGCGAGAACGGACAGCTCTTTCACATGCGCCTTCGTCGCGGCGCGCATGGCGTCGACTATGCGGTACCGGAGGTCGAGGGAGCACTGCTCCATCTGCTCGAAGGCGCGGCGCGCCCGCGCGACGGCGGCGTCGACATTGGGATGTGAAGCGTCTTTTAACATGTCACTCATGACGGGGACGAACCAATTAAACCCGCAACAACCAGCACCGCATTATACGAAACGTGCGCCACCATGGAAGGGAAAATCGAGCCGGACCACTGACGCAAGCCGGTGAATATCCCGCCCATGATCGTTACGACGATTACGCCCGTCCAATCGCCGACCAATTGGGGCGCATGGACAAGTCCGAACCACACGACCACTACGACTATGGCTACGGAAGTGCCCGCGAGTCGCTTAAGCGCGCCATAGAGAAATCCACGGTAGTACAACTCTTCAAGTGCCGGGAGCGCAACCGCAATCAAGGCGAAATAGGGCGACAAGGTCGGCTGGCCTCCCTCTTCCGACGGGGGATCGAAAACAAGGTCCATGATGGCGCCTTCGCCCGTGGAGAGAAAACTCATCAGAATACCCGCGACCACCGCAAGTCCGAGTCCAGCGGCGCCGCAATACGCCAGCTTTCGCCACGAAACCGCGCGTAACGCAAAGGCTTCCCGTAGCGGTATGCAGTATTTCCTCGAACCGAAATACCATATGACGACGAGCGTTCCCAGCCAGGAGAAGGTCATGGCGGGCAGCAGATACTGAACTCGAATTTCCATTGCGGCGGGATTGAATCCGGAAACGCCAAACAAGACCGCGAGTGTCAGGAACGATAGCCCGAGTTCGATTGCCCAGATGATGCCGACAGCAGTCGCAAGATCTCTCCAGCCTGGCTCGGTGCGGACTCGAGCAACGGCGGTCCCGTCAGTCTGAAGTTGTCCGCCGTCGACGGACTCGGCCTTTCCCGGGTCTTTCCGTTCCTCGATACCGTCATCCGTCATGCTTGCGCCATTTGGTCTGGCCTTCGACGTCCCAGGAGTCGACGATGGCCATGATCACCGCGTCGCTCGGGCGGTCCTTCGTGGCCTCGGTCATGCGTGCGGAACTGCCGGACGCGACGAGCACGACTTCGCCGACTCCGGCGCCGACGGCATCCACCGCAACCACGTAGGCGCCGGTGTCTTTCGCATCGAGATCGAGAATGCGCACTACGAGGAATTTACGGCCTTCAAGGGTCGCCTCTTTCGCGGTCGATACGACGGTTCCGGCTACTCGGCCAATCTGCATGTGGGCTCCTTGTTGTGGAATAACATCCCCCTTGATCCCCCTTCGAAGGGGGTATAGCGCCCGGTGATCGCCAATTGGTATTCACCCTGACTATAGCGCCATACGGGGTCTTCGTTGTCCCCAATGCAACGCGAAGCGTTGCAGTCAATTCCCCCTTCGAAGGGGGATCAAGGGGGATGTTATTCCTGCGCAGTCTACCGCTTTGATTCCTTGGCGGCTTCGTCTTTGCGGCCCAGGGGCAACGCGGTATCCACATTCGCATGGGGCCGCGGAATGATGTGGACGCTCACCACTTCACCGACGGCGCGGGCGCCGCGTTCGCCGGCTTCGCACGCGGCCTTCACCGCTGCCACATCGCCCCGGACGATTGCGGTCACGTAACCGCCGCCGATTTTCTCGTAGCCGACCAATTCCACCTTGGCCGCTTTGACCATGGCGTCGGACGCCTCCACCATCGCGGCGAAGCCCCGCGTTTCCACCATTCCCAGTGCATCAGCCATTGCGTTTCTCCCTTCAACCCCAACGAAAGTTCAATCTCAATTTCCATTCAAGGGACACCAGAGACATCAGGGACAAGTACCCACCTACTGTTATCTATTGAGCCTAGGCATCCCGGCCGGAGAGGCCGTTGAGCGACTGGATTGCCGCTTCGCTGCCGACGACCACGTCCGCTTCCTCGCCTCCCAGGTAGAGGCGGCCGAAGTTGCCGAAGGGCCGGATGTCGACCAAGGTAACCCGGCTGGCCTTCTCCGCCTCGTTGGCTGCCAGTATAGCGTAAAGGGCCGGCTGCGTCTCCAGAATGAAGAGGGTCTGTCCCGCGAGCAGCATGGAGCCGCTGCGGCTCTTGTTGATGAGGGAGGCGTGGTACGGGTCGACCTTGCGGATGACGGTGCTGGACGCGATGCGCGGCTTTTGCCGGTCGGACTCCTTCAGGCCGAGCGCATCGAGTACGGCCTGTCCTGCCTGGCGGACGTTGGCTTGGGATTCAGAGTGGACTTCGAGCGTCCCGAAGCTGCGTTCGACGACCTGAATAGCGGGGCGCACGTCGGTGGCTTTCACGGCGATGTCGAGAAGCCGGACAATCTCCATGCCGGGCGCGACTTCGACGAAGAGGTTGGACATGCCCGCAACCGGCATGTAGCCCTGCACCGTGGACGCCATGAAGGAGGCTAGTTGCTCCTGCAAGCTGTCGAGAATAATGTAACTGCGTAACTCCGCCATAACCTCCGCCTGATGCCGCAAATTCGAAATACGAAGCAGGAAATCCGAAACAAATTTCGAATGACCCAAATCTCTAAAACTAATGTCGAGATTGCGCCGATGCTCTTGTTATGAAGACGCAGCGCGATCCGAACATCAAGGACTCTAGTAAACCGGTGTGCACCAATGGGCGTACTTCGCGACTTTCCCCAGGACGATCTGGAAATAAAGATCCTGCAACTTCTTCGAGATCGGACCTGGTTCCCCGTTGCCGATCTTCCGGCGGTCGACCGAACGGACGGGGGCGACTTGCGCGCCCGTGCCGGTGAAGAAGACCTCGTCGGACACGTACAGCTCGGTCCGCGAGATGGCCCGTTCGATGACCGGGATGCCCAATTCCTCCGCGGCGATCTCCATGACTGTGTTGCGCGTGATCCCCACGAGGATGTCCGCCGTGGGCGGTGTAGTGATGAGTTTGCCATCCTGCACGATGAACAGGTTCATGGCGCTGCCTTCCGCGACGCTGCCGTCTTCGCGCAGGAAGATGGCCTCGTCAAAGCCCGCCTGCTTGGCTTCGCTCGATGCCAACGACGAGTTGATATAGCTGCCGACCGTCTTGGCGCGGCTGGGGATGGCATTGTCGGAGAGCCGCCGCCACGACGACACGACCACGTCGAGCCCGGACGCGATGTCCACGTAGTCGCCCAGCTTCATGATCCAGCAGCAGAACCGGCTGTCCACGTCGTGAAGCTTCGGCCCGAGCGAATGTTCGCACTTGTATCCGATGGGCCGGATATACACGCCCTCGCGGAACTCGGACCGCTTGACCAGTTCGACGCAGATTTGTTCGATCTGTTCGCGGGACTCCTCCACGTTCATGCACAGGATGGAGAAGTTCCGGACGAACCGGTCCACGTGTTCCTTCAAACGGAAGATGAGGATGTTGTTGTCGTCGGGACAGTGATACCCGCGGATACCCTCGAACAGGGCCGTGCCATAATTAAAGGAATGGGTCAGGATACTTACGTTCGCCTTCTCGATGGGGACGTAGTCCCCCTCGAAATACGCAATCGGACCCGGTTCCATCTTCTTCGCCATCTAAACTTCTCCCAAAACTCAGGGCGCACAGCCCCTGGACTTTTAAAGACCCCGGCTTGAAGCAACAAGATGCCTTCAAGAGGACACGGCATCATGCACACACGCGGACCGGCTGATACCTCCAGGCACCGCGCACGGGATCGTACCACTCTAATCACAGCGATGCACGCAGTCAATTTGCCGGTGCTCCGCTTCCGGCCAATTTTGACCCTTCCCGTCACAAACCAGTAAACTTCAGCGGGGTTTTTCATCAAAGGAGAAATTTTCATGTCCACCGTTTCCACGTCGCCGCTTGCTTCAAAAGGGGGTGCCCCGGTTCGTTCCGCTGAGAAGGCCTGGCCGAAGTGGCCGATTTTCGACGACTTGGAACGGAAGGCGCTAATGGACGTGTTGGAAAGCGGGAATTGGTTTCTCAGCGACCGCGTCGTCCAGTTTGAGAAGGAGTACGCGGCGTTCCAGGACGCCAAGTACTGCGTTGCCGTGAATAGCGGCACGGCGGCCCTGGAAATCATGCTCCAAGCCTTGGGTGTGGGGCACGGCGATGAAGTCATTGTGCCGCCGTATACCTTCGTGGCAACGGCGAGCGCGGTACTGCGCGTGGGCGCGGAAGTGACTTTCGTGGACGTGGACGAGACCTGGAACCTGAACCCGGACCGCATCGAAGCCGCCATCACGGAACGTACGAAAGCCATCATCCCGGTGCATTTTGCGAGCGCCGTCGCCGATATGGATCGGATCAACGCCATTGCTGAGAAGCATGGCATCGCGGTCATCGAGGATGCCTGCCATTCCTGGGGCTCCAAGTGGAAGGGCAAAGGCACCGGCGCGCTCGGCAAGGGGGGAGCGTTCAGTTTCCAGATGTCGAAGAACATCACGGCCGGCGAAGGCGGTGTGATTGTCACGGACGATGAGGACTTCGGCGATTTGTGCCGGTCCATCTCGAACTGCGGCCGCCACAAGGGCGCGGCATGGTACGAACACACCGAAGTGGGGACGAACGCGCGCATGGGCGAATTTGGCGCGGCGGTTCTGAGCGCACAACTCACGCGCCTGGAAGCGCAGACCCTTTTCTCAACGAGCGTCTATCCGCCATCGAAGGCATCACGCCGCAACCCGGCGATCCCCGCATGACGCGGCGCGCTTATCATCTATACGGCATGAAGATCGACCCGGAGAAGTTCGGCTGCTCGCGCGACCAGATCGTCGAAGCGGCCAAGGCGGAGGGGCTCCCCTGCGGCGGCGGCTACATTCGCCCCTTGCACAAACAGCCGGTTTTCCTGAACCGCAAGAGCGGGCCGGATTATAGGAAGGTGTCGTGTCCGGTCGCGGAAGACATGTGTGACCGCAGCGTCATCTGGTTCACCCATCCCCTCCTGCTCGGAACAGAACAGGATATGCAGGACATCGTCGATATTTTCGCCAAGATCAAGGAACACGCCGGGGAGTTGGCGCAGTAACACGGGATGTCCCCCGAGAACTCTACTTGCAACGTGCTTACAGGATACTCTCTGTGGAGTGCGGCCACGCCCCAGCGTGGCTGCTTTGTCTTTGTATCGGCACTATGTCCTAAGAATCTCAATACCATTCAGAATG
>JAHDWY010000241.1 GCA_023384315.1 Candidatus Hydrogenedentota bacterium
AGGGAACTGGAAATCATGGCGATGGGATTGCGGATTTCGTGAGCGATGGCGCTGGACAACCGGCCAATTGCTGCCAGTTTTTCCTCGGAAACAAGCTGGTCTCGGGTCTTCTCGAGTTCGAGAAGGGCGGTTTGAAGTTTGCCTTGCTCCGACCGAAGTTGGGCAACGAGCAGCCAGACCACAAGCCCGACGGCGAAATAGATGAGGACCATCGTCACCGCTTCGAAGTACTCGCTGAGATTGACCTCTGGCGCGCCTCGGAAGTAGACCCACACCTGGAGAATCGTAAGCGCGCCGGCAACACCTGCCACGCCCAGCGTACCGGTTAATGAATAGCGGAACGCCGCGGCGACCACGGGCAATACCATCAATACCGCGTAGTGCGAATCTTCGGAAGTGGCCAACATTGACACGAGCGTTGCGAACGCGATGTGCAGCACAATGGAGAGGTGCGCATAGCCGCATACCACGCGCCATCCCCAGGGCCGGGATCGCGTGTTAAGCACAATGAGTTCGACGGCCTGCATGAGAAACCGCCCGCCGAAAAGCAGGATGATGAGTCGTGAGGGAAGGATAAACACTTCCCGAAAGATCACCTGCACCAGAAGCAAGGTTGCGATGATGGACAGGTTCAGCAGGATGATCGTGCTTTCCTGCCGACGGAATACTTCGAAATCAACGCATGCTGTCAAGGCGGTGGATACCAGCGTGTCCGGGCGGTCCGAATCGCCAGTTCGACGTGCGTCTCCATGGGTATTCTGCGCGCTATTCACTGAACTCCGTGACCGTACACCGGCGCTGCACCGGCACGAGTTTTTCTGGCTCTTAAGTATAGTGCAGCTCACGACAGTGCCGCCAATACTCGCTCGGATGTCCCGATCATCGGGACTTGCGCCACGGTAGCATATAGGGGACCGCGTCCTGATAGCGGGCATATCGTTCGCCGTACCAGGCGTGGAATCTCGACTCCTTGAGGAGGGGTCCGGCCACGCAGTAGACGGTCCAGAGCGCTGCCAGAACGACCCCGTCCAAGGTGTGAATGGGGGCCGTCCAGAGCACGAGCGCGAACCCGAGATACACAGGATGCCGGATGAGTTTGAAAAGTCCGTGTTGTGGGAAGTCTCCGTAGTCCAGGCGTTTCCCTCGCGCCACCGAACTCCAACCGAGGTAGCCGGTTTGCAGTGCGAGACCGGAATCGGTGAGGGCCTTGATAAGGAAGATCCAACTCGCAACAAACAGGGCAAGAAAAAGCCATCGGACGCCGCCCGCCGGGTCGAACAGCGTAATCCCGCTGGGCGACCACAATTCAAACGTTGCCAGCAGTTGCAGGCTGGCGGCCAATACGTAGGTCGTCGGAGCGAGGTTCGCGCCCATGTCGCGGGGCGCGAGGCGGGCAAGAAGAGTCCGTCCTCGCTTGCTCAAGAGAAAGGAATGAACGAGGGGAAATTGCGCGATGAGCAGCGCATTGCCCAACGCCGCCCACCACCCGTGCAGGTGTCCGTGGCCCGATCGTAAGCCCGAGTACAGGCCGAACACCATCACCAAGACGGATACCGCGAATACTGCGTGGGTCAGCAGGCCAAATACCACAGCGTACAGCGTGCCCCGTTGAATGCTTCTCGCCGACTTGGCTTCCGGGCGGTCCGATTCCGCTCTAGTCGTCTTCGTGTTCTTCATGTTCATCCTCGCTGAAGAAAGCTCCCAAGCTCGATGGCCCTTGCGCGGTCATCGCCTGGACGCCGTACTCATGCACGAGCCGGCCGCCTTCATACGCCGCATTCACGAGCAGCAGCGCGCCAAAGGCGTACAGTAGCAGAAAGGCGGCGTTCAGGCCCGCGTTGACTGCCGGTTTCAAGGTGCTGCGCGAGAGCATCGGTCCCAGGACAATCGCCGCGAAGATTACGGTCAATACGGCGAACACGGTCCGGGTGGTTTCGGCGAGTTCTTCGTGCTGCTCGAGCACTTCCGATATGGCCTCCGTTCGTTCTACCAGGCCCGCGCCGGCTACTCCCGTAGCGACGGCGACAAACGCGCCGGCTGTCCCCAACGCCATAAGCACCAGTGCGGCAACGGCGAACCCCTTCCACATTCTTGGGACAAGCAGACCCAGGATCACGAGAAGTGGTGCGACAAGCAACAGCGCGATGGGGAAATGGACGACCAGCGGGTGAAGTCCGTCCCAACTCGGCAGTGGTGGCAACATGGCTCGAATCCTCCGGTGGTGGTCACAATTCGTTGAGGGTTGCCGGCCGCCGCGGGGTGGACGGCGGCCGGCGTGGGAGTAGGCTCAAGGGTTAGGATACCTTGATGAACTTCTCTTGGGGAGAGAAGCAAGAGGGGCACTTTTCGAACGAGGGATCGGTCGTCGTGTATCCACAGACCGTGCACACGAAGAAGGTTTTCGCGTCGCCTTTCCAGGATTCCAGATTGTCCAAGGCGCTCTGGTACATCTTGGCGTGCTCCGCCTCGGCGGTTTTTGCGAAGTTCAGGGTTCGGATAGCGTCCCGGTTGCGGTCGGACTTTGCTACTTTGAGAAACTCGACGTACATGATATCGCGTTCGTACGATTCGCCCGCAATGGCGGCCGCGAGGTTCTCGGCTGTGGTCTTCACTTCCGGAGTTTCGATGGTTGCCTCTACGGTGCCGCCCATGGCCTCAATGACTTTCTTGTGATTGGCTGCGTGAATCTCCTCGGCTTTTGCCGCCGCGCGGAAGAGGCTCGCGACAGGGACATATCCTTCTTCTTCGGCTTTCTTGGCGAATGTAAGATAGCGTGCGTGGGCATTGGACTCGCCGTTAAACGCGGCCTGCAAGTTCTCCAGGGTCGAGCCCACGACGAGTTCCGGTGACGCCGCGGAAACGAATGGGGAGGCCACCAGCCCCAACAATCCGATTACCGCGGTCCTCCAAACCAAACGCTTCGATGCAAGTGAACGATACATACTCCAAAACCTCCCTACAGCGACGTGACGTTTCGATTCCTGTGCTCTTTCAGTCCCGAGACGGACCGGCACTGCTACTGAGAGCATGGTTTGTGCCATGTTGTGTCGGAAGGGTGTCGGTGTTGGGCAGCAAACACTTACAGCGAAGGCTTGTTTCCGGATGAACTTCCAGTTTGAATCTTTGTACGTGCCATCTCCGGATGTGTCCAAGAATTCATGCAGGATTGCGGCGCGGTACCAAAGAAGAAGGACGCGCTACCCGCGCGTCCCGGCAAGGTCTTTGGAGGGGGAGTTCAGTGCTCGTTCAAGCGGCGCTCCCAGTCGTAGTCGCGGGCGGTCACCATGCTTTCCAAGCGGCGAATCCGGCGCTCCAGGTTGTCGAAGGTCCGCTTGAGCCGGTGCAGTGCCATGGAGCGGGAGTTGACGTAGGATTCGTAGAACTCCTGGTCCGTATCTTCCCGGAAGGGGATGACGGGTTCGGGCTTCATGATCATGGCGGCGATAATGTAGGCGCCGACGAGCGGCCAGATGCCGGTGAACAGGCTGAGGAAGATGGCGATGAGCCGCAGTCCGCCTACCGAGAAATCCAGGTACTCGGCCATACCCTTGCAGACCCCGAAGATCATGCCCGACCGGGACCGGTACAACCGTTTTACATTATGATCATGAGGCACCATGGCGGCTCCTCCTTTCGCCGTTCCGAAAAACCTGACTACCAATCCCTAGTGCGTGTCTTGACCGACGCCCCCGCTTTGGCGATCCCGCTCGAGCAGCAAGGTTTCCAAAGCTTCGACGCGTTCTTCCATTTTGATTAGGCCGTGATGGATGTCCTGGATGAGGCGAGTTTCTTCGGCGTGCATCTCCCGATCGGACCGCCGTGATCCGCCTTTGAGGATCAACAGGGCTGCAAGAAAGATCGCACCGAGCACGGCTACAAAGGGGATCATGACACCGATGACCGCGACATCCATTCCATTCTCCTTCACTCATTCTTGAGAATTCGCCATCCCGTTCAGTAGGGGCTGCGATCTTCCTCGCGTTCCATGATAATCGTTTCGAGCGCATCCAGTCGCTCTTCCATTCGGGCCAACCCTTGGTGGATCTCCTGGATGACGCGGGCCTCGTCCGTGTCTTGTTCCCGCGGCCGGTTTCTGGCGACCCGGGACGCGCCTGCGGCCAACCCGACGACGCACACGATGACGGACACAAACAGAAGCAACACAATCAGTATCAACAATTCCGCCCAAGCGACAATCATTTCGATTACCCCACATTTCCTGGGTTAGCAACCGCGCCGCCACCATTCACTGGATTCGTCGCCCCGCGCGCGTTTGCGCATAATCTTCTTCGCTCCGCGCTCGACCTCTTTCGGATCGGGGTTGAAGGCGCTGGCCGCGTCGAAGGCGAGGCCGATACCCCAGCCGAGCAGCGAGTAGTAGAACCAGCTTCCGCCCGTCACGAAGATGTCGAAGAGGAACAAGAAGCCGTTAACAATCAGATAGGCCCGCAGGTGCTCGTAGAACTTCCGTTTCCGGCGCACCTTCCATTCGTCGCAGGCCGATTCGAATTCGCCTACAGTCCGTTGCTCGTTGATCGCGCGCTCGAGTTCACCCGGAGCGATCCCGAGTTCGCGCGCAGTCTCCACGAGTTCGTCGTAGGTGATTTCTCCGGAATCCCGTTTCCGCCGGAGCGCGCGCCGCAATATGGACTCTACTTCCTCAACGGTGTACATCTCTCCTGACTGCGTCTCCAGCATGGCTTTTCCTTTCCCGCGTGCGCGTCCTTACCTTCGGCCCACTGCAGGGCCGCCGCTAACTCGACGGTTCGCCGGAACCTTTCCGCGCTTTCAGCGCGTTCAGTTCCTGTTCGATTTCCTCGTCGTCCGCCAGTTTCAGGAACTCCTCTTCCAGGGAGTTGGACTTGACGCCGAAGTTCACGAGGTCGGCTTCGGCCTCCATGCGTTCGATGCGGTGCTCGAAGGTCTCGAACCGGGCCATCGCATCCGCCGTATCGCTGCGCCGAATCTTTTCCTGGGCCTGCTTCTTGCGCGAGGCATGCACGTGCCGTTGCACCAGGACGCGCTGCTTCTCGCGCGCCAGGGCGAGCTTATCTTCCAACTGCATTATATCAGACTGGTACTGCTCGACCAGCGCGTCGCATTGGGTCTGTTCCTTGTCGATTGCTTCGGCCCGTTCCCGGTACCGCCGCTTCTCGACAAGGGCTTCGCGCGCAAGGTCTTCACGCCCTTTGTCAACCGCCAGCTGGGCCTTGGCGCCCCAGTCCTTTTCCCGCTTGCGCACTTCGTCCGATTCGCGCTGCATCTTTTTCTTCGTGGCCATGGCGCCCGCACAGGAGGCCTTTACCTCCACCAGCGTGTCCTCCATTTCCCGGATCATCAATTTGACCAGCTTTTCCGGATCCTCCGCCTTGTCGAGCATCGCGTTGATGTTCGAGCTGATGATGTCGCGAACCCGTGTAAAGATACCCATGAAATCGTCCTCCAACTCATTTCGATGCCGCCCCGTTCAGCCAGGTCGCCGGCGCGGCGCTTGTGCGTTACGTACCAATCTCCAACGTGGTTCCCGCGTGCGCGGTATCACACCGCCAGACGGGCGCCACGGTTACTCCCAAGTTCATCGCGTGCGGCCCTTTCCGCTCGCAAAGCTGGCCCGAGCGCAAGAGGGCGGCGTGAATCAACGCCGATACCTGAGCCAGCGAATTGGTCCCATCGTGAATGATCCGCAGACCCGCATCGAACTCCTCGTTTTCCGAAACGGGAATACACCATGCGATATGCGTCGTGAATTCGATGGGATCCAAGCCCAAATCCTCCGCTTCGAGACGTAGTCGAACGACCGTCCCGGGGCGAAGATAGCGGCCCATGCGCAACCGTAAGCCGGCACGCCCGATATTCTGGACTTTGGCGCACCCCTCGCCAGTCGTGCCATAACGATATTCGGCGTTGATGAATAGCGGTAGTCGCGCAAGCCCCCGTTTATCATCGACACGGTACGGGCCCGGTTTAAGCGTGGATTGCGCGGGGTCGGTATGGGTTGGTTTCGTATTCATGAATCGCCTAGTGCAACCCATGTGCCAACTATGCTTGATGTCTGTAAATTCCCCCGTTGCAATACGTTGACTGAGGACGCCCGGTTCAGGAGCGATTTGCCCGGTTTGGCTTGGCAACCAAGCTATGGCGGTGGCAGCCTTCATGAGGCGATGTTCGCCAATCTACTCAAAGCAATCCAACCGATCACACAGCGAGCCCGTATGATCCGCTTTAACTCCCGGTATTTCATGGTATAGTATCCGTCACGGCTATCCTGGCCCGATCATCTGGGCCCGGCCGCGAGGTAGGGGCGACTTCTGCGGAAAGCGTATCGAAGGACGCGTAGCCTGGTTAGGCCGCGCGCAGACGGTGGAGAGGGAGCACTCCATGTTTCGGGCCCGTCAGCTGAGGAATCTCGTCCTTCTTTCCGCAATTTGGGCAGGCAGCGCAGGAGCGCTCGGTGGCGAGGAGGACGCGTCTGGTCCGCAAACCACTACGGCAGGCGATCTTACCGAACTCAGCCTCGAGGACCTCATGAGTATCGAGGTGACCAGCGTTTCCAAGCGGGCCGAACCCCAGAGGCTGGCCCCGGCAGCGGTCTATGTACTCACGGCGGAGGACATTCGACGCTCGGGTGCCACGACGATTCCCGAGGCTTTGCGAACTGTTCCGGGTCTGCACGTAGCGCGCCTTAACGCAAACTCCTGGTCCGTATCCGTTCGCGGATTCAGCGGCCAGTACGCGAACAAACTGCTCGTTCTTATCGACGGCCGGTCCGTATATACGCCGTTATTCTCCGGGGTATTCTGGGAAGGCCTGAATGTGATGCTCGAAGACATCGAGCGTATCGAAGTCATCCGCGGCCCAGGCGGCACCTTATGGGGAGCGAACGCGGTGAATGGGGTGATCAATATCATCACCAAGAAAGCCAGCGAGACCACCGGCGGTGTGCTGTCTTTGGGCGGCGGCACCGAGGATGAGGTATTTGGGCGACTCCGTTACGGTGGGCCCCTTGGCGACCTTGGTTT
>JAHDWY010000242.1 GCA_023384315.1 Candidatus Hydrogenedentota bacterium
ATCTCGGGGCAACATTGTAGCGCCGTGCGCCGTGTACATCGAGGGCGCGCCGGTATGCGGCGACCGTACGTTCGGCGAGTTTGGTCAGCGTGAATTCCCCGGCGATCCGTTGCCGCGCGGAGACCCCCATTTGTTTTCGCAGGGCGGGATCGGCCATCAGTTTCTCAAGCGCTTCTGCGAGCGGCTCCACCGTCCCCTGCGGGACGATGTAGCCGTCCTGGCCGTCGCGCACGATCTCCTTGGTGCCGCCGTGGTCGGAAGCTACCATGGGCACCTCGGTCGCCATCTGTTCCATTACGCTGAAGGAGGACGCCTCGCAGTCGATGGACGGTTGTACGCCGACATCGAAAGCCTGCACGCAGTTGGCAATATCGGTGCGGAAACCGGCGAAGGTCGTAATGTCGGCGATTCCCAGTTCGCCGGCAAGGCGCTTGAGGTGACTCTCGAGCTCGCCTTGTCCGAGAATCAGGAGCCGGAGTGCCGGGTGCCGCGCTTTCAATCCCGTAACCGCGCGAAACAGGAATTGATGTCCCTTCGCTTCGGTCAGCCGTGCGGCCATGCCAAGCACCACCTGGTCCTCGTCGAATCCAAACGCGCCACGCATTCGCCGCCGCGTTTCCGGGTTCGGTTTGAACGCGTCTGGGTCGACGCCATTGTGAATTGCGCACATGCGCGTCGCGTCGAACACCGGCCGGGTCGCCCGGAGATCGAATACGGCTTCGCACACGGCGATCTGGTAGTCCGTCCACGCCCGATTGAGCGTCCCGTTTGCCCAGCTTTCGCTGACCGCGTACGTATTGTGGCGCGTTCGCACTATGGTCGTGGGGAACCCGTCGAGCCGGTTTGCCACCGCGCTGACCCAATGGTCCTGCGATCCGTTGGCATGAAGAATGTCGGGCTTTGCTTCGGCTATGAACCGCCGTGCTCGTGCGATATCGCGCAGCCAGCAGCGTGGGCGCAGCCCGCCGCGGTAACTGAATTCGTTCAAGACGCCGCATCCCGCGTCGCGCGCGCCCTCGGCAAGTACGCTGTCCGGCTTGCAGCCGATGGTCACCTCGTGTCCCAACCGCACCAGTTCCCGGGAAAGATTGACGACGTAGCGCACCTGTCCCCCGCCTTTGAGATGGGGATCGGTCATAAGAACCTTGAGTGCGCCGTTCCCGGCGGGTGCAGTGTCAAAAGGGATGGTCACTACGTGCGTCTCGCCGCTCATTGCCAACTGAGCGCAATTGGCCGATTGTTCCGATTGGCTGCTGCGCGTTTGCCCGTGTCAAAATCAGCATCGAAATCGGCATCGGAAACATGCTTCGATTTCGATCCCGATTTGGATAACGGGACGCGGTGGTTCCTTCGCGAATCGACACGCCTGCGGGGGAATCGAGCGCTCAGGATCGCAACCTCATTCAGGGGGAGTTCGGGCGTTCTCATCCGACGACTCCGGCGGTTCGTTTGCCGCCGGTTCAACATGCTCCTCGTCGTCGTCGCCTTCTTCCGCATAGACCTTCGTCTCGTCGGCGGCATTCGCCGTTTCGATAGACTGCAACAGGTTCACGATCCGCTCGTTGGCGCCGTCCAACCTGCCAAGCGCTTCGTCCAATTCCAAATCAATCGATTCCAAGCCGTCCGAGCGTTGGATTGGAATTCGTTCCTTCTTTGCCATGGTGGTGTACTGACTCCTGAAGACCCCGCGCACCGTGAAGTGGAGGGCCGAATGCTTGGTGTTCAACCGTCAGAACTGGGGCGTCGGATTGCCTTTCAGTTCCTCGATCATTACCGCCAATACCTTGCGGCGATCGGCAGCATCGATTGGAGCCGGCGAGGCGCTGAGTACGGTCCAGATCTCGCTGTCCGACGTTGCCGCGGAAGGACCACCCGCCTCATCCAGATCCTCGTGGACGGCAACGTTGGCAAGCCTTACGATGGCGGCGAGCTTGGGGTCCTTCGCGGTGCTCAGTGCCGTATCGCGCGCCGGATGGTGAAGATGGATCGCGTCGGCTAGGGTCTTCGGGAAGTTCCACCGCTCGGCGAGCGCGGCCGCCGCGTCGGCATGGGTGAACCCATACTGGGAGACTTCGGCTTCGCAGAGCGTCTCCGGGCGTTCCCGAGCCGATTCCAGCAGCTTCGCGTACGGCGTCGACATTTGCCGGAGCAAAACAAGCTTGCCCATATCGTGCAAGAGTCCGCAGATGAAGGCTTCACCGTGCATGCCCAGGCGCATGGTGGTCGCCAACTGTTTCGACAGACCACCGACGAGAAAGGAGTGGTTCCAAAACGAATCGGGTATCAGCTTGTTGTGCTTTCCGTCCTTCAACGTGTCGAATACAGACACTCCGAGGACGATGTTTCGCACTTCCCGGACGCCCAGGATCACCAGGGCGAGTTTGAGGGTGCCCACGTACTGTTTCATTCCGTAGTAGGGCGAATTGCTGATGCGAAGTATCTTCGCCGTCATCGCAGGGTCCCGCTCGATGATCTCAGTCACATCCGCCATATCGACCAACGGATCGTCGGTCGCCCGGAGCACCTCGGCGACCACTTCCGGGATTGCCGGAAGATCGCCGACGCGCTCGATAATCTGATCAAGATTCCGAATCGGTTCCATTTGCGTTCGCGTTCCTTCGTGTTGCCGTTACCGGGTGAGGAGGAGCGGGCACGGCGCGTGATTCATGGCGTACGCAGTTGTGCTTCCCACTACCAATGCCCGCACTTTGGTGTGCCCGTAGGCGCCCATCACAAGTAAATCCGCGTTGCATTCCCGGGCGTAGCCAACGATGACCTCGCTCGGGTCGCCCTCCCGCAGCACGTAACGGACCGTGAGCTCGTGAGGTTCAAGGTAATTGCGCGCTTCCGCCACCGCCCCTTCCGGCTTGGTTCCATTTCCCACGACGAGCACATCCAGCGGCGCCTTCCAGCTGCCACTCACGTCCGCGGCAACGCTCAGCGCGCGCCGTGCATGGGTGGAGCCGTCGTAGGCGATGACAAAACGATCGTTGCCGGGCGTCTCCCGGCCGGTTACCAGCACGGGCTTCGTGGTTCGGCGCACCACCGACTCTGTCGTTGAACCAAGAACGCCTTCCAGCCACTCGCTGTGTTCTCCACTGCGGCCCATCACGACCAGGTCGACCAGCTCGCTCTTTTCGAGAATCGTGCGCTCGACAAGCCCGGTAACATTCTGGACGGTAACGTCCACGCCGCATTCCTTGGCCAGCCGCTCGCATACCTGCAACGCGACCTTTCCACGTTCTTCGAGGATCATGCTGATGTTGCCCTCGTAGTTCGCGTAGGGCGCCGTGCCGAGAGAGGCCGATACGTCGCGCAGAATCGGACCTTCCAGGAGTTTCAGGTCAATTACATGCAAGCCGTGGATTTTAGCGCCGTACTGCTTGGCAACCGCGACTGCGTACCGCACGCCACATACCGCTTGCTCGCTGCCGTCGGTAGGTACAAGAATGTGCTTAATCATAAAACGGCGCTCTTGAGCTCCTTCCCGGGTCGTCGGTCTAACCGCACTTGCGAATGATTATTATAACGAAGGCGCACGGGGTTGTCACGCCGTCGTAGGCGTCCGATTACGACGCCGTAACGGACGAATGGAGCGATTCCCGAACCGGATCAATTCGGCACTGCGACCCGGTCCCATAGCGGCAGCGGCCGGCCGTCCATCTCCTCCCCGGGATCGATCCCTATCGCGTGAAGCACTGTAGGCGCGAGGTCGATGAGCCGGGCGTTTTCGAGCGGTGCGCCGGCGCGGATTCCGCGTCCCGCCGCGGTAAGGAAACCGACATTGCTGTGGGCGCCGGGCCTGCGTTCGGGGTTTTCTCCGCGGACCGTGCCCACGCGCGGGGATCGCAGCGCGCGAATGGGGTGCTTGTCCGACCAGACTACAGAAAGATCGGGCAGGCGATCCGCGTGCTCCCCTGGATAAAGCTCGCGAAGGTTCAGGACCGCTTCGACCGCGGGGGCGCCGGTATCGGGGTTTTCCAGCGCGAGCAACTCGCTTGATAGCTCCGCGCATACAGCATCGTACTCATCTTTTCGCACTTTACCGTTGGGCTCGCGCCCATCGAGGTTGATGCGGATGCTGCCGCAGTAGTCGTTGGGAAGGCAGAACGCCCGGCTATCGGCCCAGTGTTCCCGGGCGAAAATCAGGCGACGGGTCCACTTCTCCCAGAGGCGCGTTGGTGCGAGCTTCTTCAGGGTCATGATGACCGGAGTGGAGACAGTATCTTGAATCTGCCGGATGCGATAGTAACTCCAGGTCTTCGCTGATTCGGCAGTCGCTTCGTTTGCCGGAAGGCCGCCGGGCCCGGAGCCGTACCCGAGCCGATCGAGCACGTCGGGCAGGAGGTGATTTCCGTAGTAACTGGGGCGGACCCCCGAACCCGAGAACACCAGCACGACGACGTCGTCATCGATGCCGTCGATCAGTCCGCCAATGCAGTCATCCTGCAGGGCGAACAAGTCTTCGAAGAAACTCCCGAACTCCTCCTTGAAGACCGGACGGTAATCCGGATGAGCCGGATCGATGACGTGATACATGACGTGGTCCGCCCAATGGGTTTCCGAGAATACGCCCAGAACGAGATCCCACGGTTCGGTCTTCATGAGGTGTTTCAACACGCGGGTTTTCAGGCGCATGCCATTGAACAGGATGTCGCGAAGCTCGCGCACCTTGTCCAATTCCGTGGAACGGATGCTTCGGCGGTAATCGTCATTCGGCAGCGGATAGGGTCCGAATTGGCGATCCAACTGGCTCAGCAAATTGGGCGGGTGCGTCTGACGTCGCCACGCGGGACCTTCGACTCCCCACGCGGAGATCATGATCCCGTTCATTCCGGGGTGCGGTCGCGTCAATGGAACGTCCATGACGATGGATCGTTTTCCGGCTTTCGCCAGATGGTCCCACACCGCGGGGCGCATCACCTGATTGGGGCCGTACCGGTCGATGTGGTAGGTCCCGTTCACGAAATGCATATGAAAATTCGCAATGCCATGTTTCGACGGCATGCAGCCCGTATACATGGAAGGCCAAATGGAACCGCTCGAGATGTTTGAAACACTCTCCAGCGGGCCGTAGGCGCCGCGTTCGCGAAGGGCGCTCAGGTTTGGCATGAACCTGTCCGCACAACCGCGGTCGATCGCTTCCGGGCTGGCTGTCTCGACAGACAACGCAAGCACGCGCACTGACATGGTCTCTCTCCCCAGAGTCCGGCCCAATTGCCCATTTTGGTCCGGCTGATGCGTCTGCCAAGTAACGGTCTACCTGACCCTTATCATACCACGGCCAAGGATTCGTGAAAGGACCATGAGCGCTGCGCGCCATGGCAGGACAATAAGGAAGCTGACCCACTGCGGCCACGAGGCGTGGCGGGCCATGAGCCGGAAGAGGTTTCTTGCCTTCGCGATTTCGTAGTCAAGTACCGGACCGCGCCCCGTCTTTCCGCCGAGGTGCTCCACCGTCGCGGCCGGAGCGTACCATATCGTGTACCCGTGCTGTCGTGCGCGCAGCGTGAAGTCCACATCTTCCCAACCATAGGGATAGAAGGCTTCATCGAATCCATCGCAAACCTCGATAACCTCCCGGCGCACCAGCATGGCGAACGAAGCGCAGGCTTGGATTGCACGGGCCACGTCATGCTGGCCTCTGTCCACCTCTCCAGCGCCCACATCACGCACGGTCCCGGTGCAGAAATTGACGCGAAGTTCGCCGGCCGAATACAGGACTCGCTCCGATCGATTGCGGAAAGCCTTTGGTGCGACGATTCCAATCGAGGGGTCGCGATTTGCGGCCTCCATCATCGCGGAAATAGCACCGGGATCGACGAACGCATCATTGTCCAGAAACACCACGAAGCGGACGGACGAATCCTCCAGCAAAGATTGAATCCCGTCGTTTCGAATGCCGGGCGCACCCCGCCGTTCGTGTGTCACTATGACATGCACATCCGGGTGCCGCTCGCGAACCGCGGCGACCGAATCGTCGACTGAATGGTCATCGGCCACAACGACCTTGAGGTGTGGGTGCGTGGAGGCAAAGACATGCTCAAGCGCGCGCAGAAGATAGTCCCGCTTATTGCGGTTGACGATCAACACGCCCACGCAATCGTCCATGGGTGAATATGGTGCGCTATCCGCGTTCTCGCCGTGTTCCGGCGACACGGCGGCCGTGAATTCTCGATTCATGCGAAGTCACGCCCCGCGCCGTCGCCCACGTCAGGTTTCCAACATGCCCTTGGTCGACGGCACCCCCTCAATTCGGAGGTCGAATTGAGTGGCGCGATCCAGGGCGCGTGCGAAGGCCTTGAATATCCCTTCGATGCAGTGGTGAAGGTTGCCGCCCCGGCGAAGGACGATATGCAGCGTGCTGCGGCTGTTGACCGCGAATGCGCGGAAGAACTCTTCCGTCAGTTCCGAATCAAACTCCCCGGCGCGTCCCCGCGGCAAGTCCGCCTGGAAGGACAAGAATGGGCGCCCGCTGAAATCGATGGCGACTTCGGCCAACACCTCGTCCATGGGAATAACCGCATGACCGAAGCGCGCGATGCCCTTCATGTCGCCCAATGCCTGCAGGAACGCTTTTCCGAGGCTGATCCCCACGTCCTCGACCGTGTGGTGTCCGTCGATCTCGAGGTCACCTTTGGCTTTCACGGTGAGGTCGAATAGCCCGTGCCGGGCCACATGGTTCAACATGTGGTCGAAGAACCCGATCCCCGTTTCCAAATCTGACGCGCCCGTTCCGTCTAGCGCAACGGTCACGCGAATCTTCGTCTCATTCGTGTCGCGTACGACCTCGCTTGTTCGCACTTGGCTACTCCTTCTTTCAACGATGCCGCCGCATGCCGCGGCGTCGTCCCGGACCCCTGATACCGAGGTCTATGCCTACCGGCCCAAGAACAGACGTTCACCCAGGAACGGGGGAAGTCCCGCTTCGACAACCCGGTCGGCGGCTTTTCGAATGTCGTATTCCACGCGGACATGTTCATACTCATTCTTGTCCGTATCGA
>JAHDWY010000243.1:0-3221 GCA_023384315.1 Candidatus Hydrogenedentota bacterium
GATCGAACCGCTCATCAAGCCGGAACGCTACAACATGGTCTTCTGCCGCCATCGGTCCGGTCCCGTGTACCTCTGGTACGAAATCGCCCATCCGCGACTGCTCCGCAAGGCGGTCGACGAATACGGTCAGCCCGGTCTCGCGCCGGAAGACGTGGTCGTCGACAACTATGACGACGTGCTTTGGAAGTTACGTTCGCTGGCAGCACTGCAAAACACCGTCGGCAGCCGCATCGTCGTCATTGGCGGACCGAGCGGTTGGGGCCATGGCGGACAGAAAGCGCCGGAGATCGCGGCCAACATCTGGAAACTCGACATGCGGACCGTGCCCTACGACGATTTGGGCAAGCGCATCGATTCCGCGAACAAGGAACCGGAACGGGTCGCGCGGTGCGAAGCGGCCGCTGCCCAGTACCTGAAACAGTCGGGGATCTCCTTGCACACGGCGACGGAGTTTGTGTCGCGCGCCTACCTGCTCACGGAGGTGTTCGAGGACCTGATGGAAGAGCACGACGCGCCCGCCATGACCATCAACGAGTGCATGACGACCATCATGCCCATGTCGCAGACGACCGCCTGCATGTGCCTGACCTTCATCAACGACTCGGGCGCCATGGCCTTCTGCGAATCGGATTTTGTGGTCATTCCGTCGGGCATTCTGCTCAAGAACATCGCGGGGACGCCGGTGTTCCTCAACGACCCGACCTATCCGCACGACGGGCAGATCACGTTGGCCCACTGTACCGCGCCGCGGCGCATGGACGGCAAGAAACTGGAGCCAGCCAAAATCATGACCCATTTCGAGTCCGACTACGGCGCCGCGCCCATGGTCAAGATGGACGTGGGACACGAAGTCACCGTGCTGGACCCCGATTTCGAGAACCAGCGCTGGATCGGGTTCAAGGGCAAGATCCTCGACAACCCCGAACTGGACATCTGCCGTTCCCAGGTGGACGTGTCCATCGAAGGCGACTGGCGCTTGCTCGCGCAGGAGATGCGCGGCTTCCACTGGATGATGTCCTACGGCGACCACCTGAAAGAGACGGGCTACGCCTTGCGCAAGATGGGCGTCAACTGGTTGAACCTGACCACGGAGCGCACGATCGAAGCGTAGAGATGGCATTCGAAGTGCCACGGGCTTCCAGTCCGTGATTTGAGGTGTCACGGTCTTCCAGGCCGTGCGTCTGCGGGGGCGGATTTCACTGCGCTTGTTCAAGACTCACGGCCTGTAAGGCCGTGGCTCTTTGAATCTTGGCCTGGAAGGCCAAGGCACCTCATGGCGAAGCCACATCTTTCGGCTATTCGTCGTGGGGAGGTTCCTTGTCGACGTCCTTCAGGATATCGTGCGCCTTCTGCGCGATGGCGGAATGCACCTGAATCTGCATGGCGCCCAGTTGCGGGAAGATGTTCTCCGTACCCTCGTTCTGTACCACGTAATCGACCCCCGCTGCCTGCAACAGAGATTCCGCCACGGCAAACGCGGCCGGGTCGGGCGTTTCAAAGACGGTGACCAGATCGATATACGCGGGCTCGTTCTCGGGCGGCTTGCCTTCCAGCAGTTCCACGTCGCAATCGGCGCATTTCGTGAACCCTTCCCGATACTCGGCCAGGCATTTCGGACAATACATGCTGAACTCCTTGTCACGACCCGCGGTGCGCGTGGTCTGCTTTGAGGCGCCAGGAAACTCGCTCATAGTGTGCCCCAGCCGGGCGGGAATTCCAAATCGACGGAAGCCGGAACCTTTTGTCGGCGCGACGGCATCTATCTTGCACGGGTAACGTTACGAACGCCCCGGCTGATTGTACTTCGCTCCGGGTAGATTTGCGTTTAGGAAGGTGGCCGGGACTATTGATACAATAAATAACGTGCAGCCACCGGCTGTCCGCCGAATGCGTCGGGTCCCGGTCCGCACGGTCAACACAACCCAGGTAGGATTCACACGTATGACCACCAAGAGTTCCTCCGGCTTCCACCACCCCAAGAACGCCCCGCTGCTCGTGGCGATTCTCTTCGCCACAGGACTCAGCATCGCAATTTTCTTGTGGCCCGACCCCGCGCCCGTCCCCGCCGCGGAGGCGGATCAGGCGGCTGAACAGGTGGAGATTCCCGGGGAGCAAGCCGCTTCGGCCGATTTGACCGATCCGCCGGATCAGTCCGATCGGTCCGATCCGGTAGCGACCGACTCCGCGGCTAGTGCCGCTACCACGCTGCCAGACAGCGGCGAGACCTTCCGCGTCGCCGGAACGGTCCCCGTAGACAACGAGGTGCTGGAAAACCGTATCGTCGTATTCTTCGATAAACCAATCGCCGTGGCCGGACTGAACGATGAAGGCGCCTTGCCGCCGTTCACCATGACCCCGCCGTTCCAGGGCAGCTTCACGGTTGGCGACAACTACCTCGACCTCCGGCTTGAGGAAGTGCCGTCCGACCAAATCGTCACATTGAACCTTGGCGATACCATCCGGTCGAAAGACGGAGATTCGGTTGCTCCCTCCGACCGGCAGTTGACCTTTGCGCCGTTCGAATTCGAGGCGCAGCGGGTATGGTCCATCGAATCCACGGCCGACCGCGAAGTTCTGGGCGTGCTGTTCCCGGTTCCGGTGACTGTCGAGGCACTGCGGGAACGCACGAGCGTCCAAACCGCGGGAGGGGATGCCGTACCGTTCACCATCGAAGAGGGCACATCGAATACGATTCAGCGTCTTGTGATCGAGGGGAACGAAGCCTGGCCGGTCGGTATCCGGATTAGCTCGGGACTCTCCGACGAAACCGGGGTGCTCACCCTTCAAGAGTCCCAAGATTTCACCTACCCGACGGAACTGGAGTTGGCCATCGCGAATGTGGCTTGGGAGACGATCGAGGACAGCTTCCAGCGTATAGGCATCGAATTTACGAAGGGCGTGCGGGCGTCTGATCTGGAAGAGCACCTGAAGATCGCGAATGCCGATTCCGGCGAGCCGGTATCGTTTGAATTGGATCCCGAGGTGCAGGGGACAACCCACTTCGCCACCGTGCATCTCGCAGAGCCTGCCCGTACCTCCTTGACCCTCGCGTTTTCAGCCGGGCTCGCCGGCGCAGAACGTTCGGAGTTGACGCAAAACATCTCGCGCAAACTGGTCGCACGTTCGTCGCAGGAACGGGAACCCCTGCTTTTCGAAGACCAGTGGTGGAACCAGGAAGGCCGCGAGGGTTTGGTTCTCAACCTCGGCTTCAATCAGAAGGT
>JAHDWY010000243.1:3231-6968 GCA_023384315.1 Candidatus Hydrogenedentota bacterium
AAGGTCGAGCCCCATGACTTAAAAGAGTTTCTGCGCACCTCGCGCGAGATTCCCGACTTGCGCATCGAACCAGCCTGGAACAACCGGCGCGTTCGCGTCTACGGGCAATGGGACTCCGAAGCGACCTACGAGTTTACCCTCGCGTCTGGAATGCCCTATGGCGACGGATTTAAGCTGGAAGAAGATCTCTCGCGCACGTTCACGACGGACAAAGTCCCGCCTTTCCTCGGGTTCGGCCAGGAAGAGAAATACTACTTCCCCCGCCGGAGCGGCCTGAACCTGCCCATCGACGCGCGCGGCGTGCGCGAAGTGCGCGTCAGTCTCCACCGCATGTTTCCGTCGAACATCGCCGTCGCCATCAGCGACATAAACGATGGCGAACCCTGGTACCGGTTCATGGATTCGTGGAGCGAATTCCTGACAAAGAACGAAATGGACGTGGCGTTCTCGCCAAACCGGCTCACGCCTACGCCGCTGGCGCTGGACTCCCTCATTCCCGCCGGAAAGCAAGGCGTATTCGCGCTCGAAGTCGAAGACATTTCGCCCCTCAGTTCCGAACAGGACGAGGAGGCCGACGAGTACGAGTCCTACGATTACAACCGCCGCGCCCAGTCAGCCCGCAAGCTGGTCCTGTTTACGAACATCGGCGTGTTGTCGCACTGGCTGGACAACGAGCTGGTGGTGTTCGCCCACGATCTCTATTCGCTGCAACCGCTGGACCTCGCCAAGGTCACGGTCTACTCGCACAAGAATCAGATCCTGGGGACGACCAACACCGACGCGCAGGGCATGGCGCAATTGGAACCCTTTGACACCGCGCTGGGCCGGCCCGCTGTGGTGGTCGTAGAGAAGGGCGACGACTACACCTTCCTCGAATTGCAGCCGCGCAACGATGACATCACGGAACAGGCGGTCGAAATGCCGCCCTTTGATCGGGACGGGTACGACGCGTTTCTCTACGCCGACCGCGAACTTTACCGCCCTGGCGAGACCGTACACCTGCGCTGGATCGTTCGGACCAATTACGGCGATGCGCTGCCCAACGTGCCGCTGATGCTGACGGTCACCAAACCGAACGGCCAGGAACTGTTGAATCAGCCCTCGACCCTGTCCGAACTCGGCACGGGCGGCGTGGATATCGAGACGCAGAAATCGTATCCGACCGGCAAATACCTCGCGACGTTGAAAGTTCCCGACACAAACAATCCTCTCGGCACGTACTCCTTCAGCGTGGAAGAATTCGTGCCCAATCGCATCAAAGCCGAAGTCACCCTGACCGAAGAGCAATGGCTGGCGGGGCAGGAGTACACGATCAAGGTAAACGCGCAACACTTCTTCGGCGCGCCCGCCGCGGACCGCAAGAGCGAAGCGAAGATCGTGTTGCGCCCGGCCACCTTCCGTCCGGAGCAGTGGAAAGGCTTCACCTTCGGCAACGATTCTGAGTTTGCGACGGACATCGTTTCGACGGGCGAAGGCACCACCGACGCCTCGGGCGACGTGACCTTCCCCTTCACCTACGAAGCGCCGCCAAACGTCTCGTTCCCGCTGAACGCGCTCGTGGTGGGCCGCGTGTTTGAATTGGGCGGGCGCGCCGTCGCGGGCACGAAGGAAGTGACCTTGTTCCCCTCGGACACCTGCCTCGGCATTCGGGCCAACACGCCCGAAGGCGGGCGCGGTGTGGAGGTCACCGTGGCAGCCATTACGCCCGGCGGCGAGTCTGCCGCGCTAGATACCGTGAAGATCACGCTCGAAAAGCAGGTCTGGAACTACTACGTCCGCCGTTACTACGACTACCATCAGCCCAACTGGTCGGAGTCCTTTGAGCCGATCGAAACGCGGGATGTCTCGTTGACGGACGGCACGGGTTCGACCACGTTCAACTTCGGAAGCTACGGCTACTACCGCGTGCGCGTCCATTCCGACGCGACACCCCAATACAGCACGCTCTCCTTTTACTCTTATGGCGGCGACGTCAATCTCGTGGACTCTGCGCGGCCCAGTCTGATCAAGCTGACCATGGACAAGAACTCCTACACCGTCGGCGAGGAAGCCACCGTGCGCATCGAAGCGCCTTTCGACGGGACCGGCTTTGTGGTCGTCCAGGGCGAAGAGATCCAGCGCATCGAGACCGTTGCGATCAAGGACGGCGCCGGCACCGCCAGCTTCATGCTGACGCGCGACCAGTATCCGAATGTATGGATTGAGGCGACAGTGGTCCATGCCATCAAGGAAGGGCGCGATCAGGTTTACCCTTTCTCGAGCTTCGCGATGCAATCCATCGAAGTGGAAGACCCGCGCCGCAGCATCGCCATCTCATACCCCGATCTGCCGGAAGAGATCAGTCCCGCGCAACAAGCGCAGTTCACCGTCAAAACCACGGACGGCGACGGCAGTCCGGCTTCCGTTGAAGTGACGCTCGCCGCCGTCGACGAAGGCATTCACTCGATCACCGGGTACAAGAGTCCCGCGCCCGTGGAATACCTCTCGCGTCCGCGCCGCGCCGATTACCGCCGCGCCCACTACTACGACAAGGTCGCCTACGACTTTGAGAAAACCCCTATCGGCGGCGACCTCGAAGCCCTGCTCGGCAAACGCGCCGCGGCCGTCGACGAGAACTGGATCAAACCCGTTGCCTTGTGGTCGGGCGTCGTTCACACGGATGCCGACGGCTTGGCTACGGTGACCATGGACGTACCCGAGTTCTCGGGACAGTTGCGCTTGGTCGCGGTCGCGGCTTCAGAGAAAGCCGCTGGCGCGGAGACTAGCTATGTCTACGTGCGGCGTCCCTACACCTTACGAACGAGCATGCCGCGCTTCCTGCTGCCGGGAGACCGGTCCGCATGTCGCGCCGTGCTCTTCAACAACACGGACAACCCCTGCACCGCCGCGCTCACGTGGTCGAGTGAAGGGACTCTCGTCGCCGTGACAGGTTCGCAGGAAGTGGACGTGCCGGCCCACGGCGAAGCCTCGTTGCTGGCGGACTTCGCCGCCGCCGAAGCGATTGGGCAAGGCGCGATCAACTGGTCCGTCGTGTTCAAAGACGCCAACGGCGTTGAACTGGAGAAGGTCGAGGAACACGCGCCCGTTCCGGTGCGCACGCCTGCCGTCTATCAGACCCATCACGAGTTGCACGCATTGAAGCCGGGCGAGAGCGTGACGATCGCGAACACCATGTTTCTCGACGACGCCCGCGCGATGGTGGATGTCACCGTAAGCGCCAATCCCCAGTTCCGGTTGCAGGAAGCGTTGAAGTACGTCGTGGGTTATCCGTACGGATGCGTCGAGCAAACGACGTCGCGCCTGATGCCCATGTACCTGCTGAAACAGAACGCCGGGCTCATGGACATGACGTTGCACAGGGAGCAGACGCTCGACATGTATATCCAGTCCGGCATCGACCGGTTGTTCGCTATGCAGACCGAATCGGGCGGTTTGGGATTCTGGCCTGGCGCGGAGTCGCCGTATCGCTACGGATCGATCTACGCCCTGCACTTCCTGACGCTGGTCAAGAACGGGCGCGAATACAAGCTGCCCGAGAAGAACCTGGAAGCACTCGAGAAGTTCGTGCGCCGCATTTCCGAGGACTGGTCGAACTCGTCCCAGTCGTCCCTGTACGAGCGCGCCTACGCTATCTACGTGCTGTCCATGGGTGGCGACCTGGAGGCGATCAAGCAGATTGGCCGCTTTGATGACGTGACCTTGCCGCGCGCGTCAAGATTGCTGTTGGCGGCCGCGTT
>JAHDWY010000244.1 GCA_023384315.1 Candidatus Hydrogenedentota bacterium
AGACGGTCCAGAAGTTGGACAACTCGCCGATCTCATCGATGAAGTGGCTATACGTCTTGTCCGAGAAGAGGCGGTTGAAGCTCACGCTGGACTTGGGACGGTGGAAGGGGTTCAGCCACTCGATGAAGGTGAGGTCGCGATTGTCCTCGCCCTCGAAATAGGCGCCGCCCAGGTAGAGGCGCGGCTGCCACATAATGTCGAGCGTATAGCCGACTTCAGCCGTTCCTGCCCAGGCGTCGTAGTCCGCGCCGTCATCACCATAGATGAAAGGCTTGAACAAGAAGCCCACCTGATCGGCATCGCCGAACTGGTAGGCGGCTTCCGCTTCAAAATCGAACGCCGCGATGGTGCCCGCGGCGCGCAAGCCGACGGTGTGCAGGCTGGTCGCGTCGTAGTCGTCAAGCTGGAAAATATCCTCCAGCCACTCGATGGGAGCGATGAAGTTCGTGTCGTTGAGCGAGCGGCCGTCGCGCAACCACAACCAGTACGCGTCAATCGTGATGTCCTCGAGCCCGAGGTAGCTTGCATACACGCCGGCGAAGCTGATATCGCCATCCTGCTCGAAGGCGCCGCTCTCGAAGAGGGTGGAGTAGAAGGCGTCCACGCTGAACAAGTCGGTCGCGTAGGTCAGGCGCGCACCGTCAAAGGAGAGGCCCGGGAACTCCACGTGGCTCTGGTTGTTGCCGACGAGCCAGCCGCTTCCGAGCACCATTTCCTGGCGTCCGATACGAAGTCGCAGCGGATAACCGAACATTTCATTCGCTTCGATATAGGCTTGGTAGATTTCCACGTCGTCGTTGGTGACGGCGCGGTTGTCGAGGCCGGTGACGTAGTCGGAGCGGAAGTCTTCACCCCAGACGTCGTAGCTTTCCAGTTCGATGAAGGCGCTGACTTCATTGGTGAAATCCGCGTCCACGTTGAGGCGGGTGCGCTGCTCGACAACGCTGAAATCCGAGTCCCGGGAATCCCAGTCCCAGTAACTGGTCACGTTTTGGCCGCCCAGGAAGTCGCCGATGGCGCGTTTGGGCAAGAAGAAGGCCGGCCACCGGATTTCCGGTTGGACAAACGCGGCTGCCTGTTCCTGATTGAACGCGTTACGCCAATAAATGGCGCGAATCTGAAGTTCCCCCCCGACTTGGACATTCTGCAGTTCCGCGAAACTGCAAGGGACTACGACCGTTGCGGCCGCAATCATGAGGCACATCAATCGCCCGAGTTTCATGGTCTAGACTCCTTCGCCGCTAGTGACAGGTTCGTGAGGGGGGTTCGCTTCGGTATGCCGCGTTCCACGTCCCCTGAGTACGCACGTACTTCGCTCGAACTATCGGGGGCATGATACTCCAAAGGTTCTGAGACGTCAAGATGGAGGCGGCCTATGCATAAACAAGCTATTGACTTACCGTGTCCCGCGGGTGCATCGTATTAGCGGGGCATATGGGGAAAGGGCTGCGGGTTCCACGGGGGATCCCGGGGCTCGAATGTTACGCACTCGGCCACATCGTACCGTCTACACTTCTGTACAATTGGAGTTTTCGCCACGGGGGCGTGAGACTCAAATCCGGGGGACACCGGGAGCGAAACGGAGGGGGAAATGAATCTGCGCGCAGTACGGCGTACCACAACAGTTTTCTATCTATCTGTCTTGGCTTTGGCGCTGGTTGGGTGGAAATGCCCCGGGAATCCGCTCGTCAAGCCATCCTTCACCGGCGGTCCGCAGTCAGGCCGCGCGCCGCTTTATGCTCAATTCCAGGGAGATGTGGATGTTCTGCCTCCGCTTGTGCTCGCCAAGTTCCGGGGCGAACCCGGGGATGACGAGCAGCCGCCGCCACCCCCGGAACCGGAACCGGAACCCGTGACCGTGGTGAGCTGGCTATGGAGTTTTGGCGATGGCGACTCCGGCACCGGACAGAACGTAAGCCATGTATATACGGACGAAGGGTGCCATGATGTGACGCTCACAGTCATTCTCTCCAATGGAATGTCGGGGACGATCACCCGTGAGGATTTCATCTGCGTTGAGGTGGGCAACCAGCGGCCCGTGGCGGACGCGGGGCCTGACCAGGAAGTTCCAGTGGCCGTTATTTTTAACAAGGAACAAAGCCGCGTAAATGGGCAGACGGGGACCTTGGTGCAACTCGATGGGAGTGAGTCCTACGACCCCGACGGCGATCCGCTCACCTATTCGTGGACATTTCTTGAATGGCCGGAAGGGCTGAATGGACTGGGAAAGCCGGCCTATCCGGAACCCCTGTTGTCCGACCCGAACGCGGAGAAGCCCACATTCGTTGCAGAGTTCCCGGGCGACTACGTGTTGCAGCTGGTCGTCGACGATGGTCAGCCGGACGATGCGAAAGTCTTCAGTGAACCGGATACGGTTACCATTACGGGTCTCGTCAACAGTGGCCCCGTGGCGGATGCAGGCGACGACCAGAACGTCTGCCGATACGACGAGACTCAGTTGGATGGTTCTGATTCGTTCGATCCGGAAGGGGGGGACCTTACGTATTCGTGGAGCTTCCTTCAGGTTCCGGCCGGCAGCAATGTGGATGACGGCTGGCTCTCGAACCCGGCCGCTACCAAACCGCGGTTTGTGCCTGACGTCCCTGGCGAGTTCCGGCTGCTGCTGGTGGTGAGTGATGGGGTGGAATCGGCTGGAGATACCGTGTCGATCACTGCGGCGGATCCCAGAGGGTTCTCGCGCTGCGTCAATTTCTTGTACTTGTTCACCCAGGGGCCCAGCCAGACGGAGATCGATAATGACGTTGCTCAATTCAACGAGCTGCCGCCATTCACCAATGGTTTGGATGTCCCAATCCAAATGAGTGAATTTGAGGTCACCAACTGCCTGTACGCGTACATGCTGAATTATGCGAATGGCGAGGGTTATCTCGATCCGCCGGTGAAGGCGTTCGCCGGAGGTAACGTTACGCTAAATGGTGAGATTCTCCTGCAAATCGAGGATATTGTGGACGAGCCCGAGTACTGTGACATCGAGTGGGACGACGTACACGGCATCTTCTTTATTGCGCGGCGCGATGGCCAATCCATGGCGCATCATCCCGTTGTGGAAGTGAGCTGGTTTGGCGCGCTGGCCTTCTGCAACTGGATGAGCGATTTCTATGGGGTCGACTTGATGTACAACCTGGCAACCTGGAGTGCCAGTTCCGGCTCCGGCGGGTGCCGGTTGCCTGACGAAAACGAGTGGGAGTATGCGGCGGCCTGGGAAACCACCGGCGTGGGAACCGGGCTACACCACATCTGGGGGTTCGTTTCGAGTCTCCAACTCACGGATATCAGTACCACGCGGGCCAATTACCAAAGCTCGAACCCGCTGGGACTGACGTCTCCGCCATTGACGACGCCGATCCAATATTACAACGGCGCCAACGGAACGACGAGCAGCAAGAGCCCGTCGAACTGCTACGACATGAGCGGCAATGTGGCGGAATGGACCAATACGAAACCCTACCTTTATCCGAATAACGAAACGAAGGGCGAGACTCCGGATGAGCGCATTGTTCGCGGTGGATCGTGGCAGGACACCGCTTTTGATGTGCGTACCGCACGCAGGGACAGTCTGCCCCCGTATGCCACCGAGCCAACCGTCGGATTCCGTTTTGTGTGGGAAGACAACTCATGCGGTGAATAAGAGGCGAGAGACGATAACGTAGCGTAAGTGCGACCCGCGCGCCGCGGTCCCGATCGGGGCCGCGGCGCGCGTTACGCTGTTCGGGGTTTTGGGCCGGGCAATTCTGGTTTTCCAGGACTTGAAAGCGTGAGGCGGTAACTGACAAGGGGCGCACAATTACGGCGGCCCGTATTACCGCTTGACAGCAGTGTGCTTGAGAAGGCATCGTAGAACACGCGGCGTCAGTATCTGGGTAGGGGTTATGCAAGGCTGGCGCGCACGCATATACAATCTTTCGTCCTGGGTCTTTCGTGAAGTGGCCACAAATGCAAGGGTGGCCTGACCTGTGCACGGTATCCCACCGGCACAACCGCGGGAGTGAATATGAACACGCGTAAGCTTCGGCCAATCACATCGGCATGTTATTTGATCCTGGCGTCTTTCGTGCTCATGGGGTTGAAGTGCCCGGGTAGCCCATTGGTTCACCCGACGTTTACTGGTGGCCCCCAAGCCGGTCAGGCCCCGTTGTTCGCCCAGTTTCAAGGTCAGGTTTCGGTGTCTCCACCGCTGGTCCTCGAAAAATTTCGCGGAGAACCGGGGGACGATGACGATCCGCCTCCCGCGCCGCCCGAGGATGAGCCCGAACCCGTTACGGTCATAAGCTGGCTCTGGAACTTTGGTGACGGCACGACGGGCAACGGCCAGAACACGAGCCACACGTACACCGAAGAAGGATGCTACGACGTAACCTTGACCGTCGTGCTTTCCAACGGCATGACGGGCAGCGTCACCCGCAAGTCCTTTATCTGTGTCGAAGGCGGCAACCGGCCTCCTGTGGCGGACGCAGGTCCCGACCAGGATCTGACTATCCTTCCGGACAAGAGCGCGAAGGGCGAGCAGGGATTCGGTGTCCAGGTTCAACTCGATGGCAGTGGGTCCTTTGATCCCGATAACGATCCCATCACCTATGAGTGGACCTTCCTTGAGTGGCCGGGGATGGACTTGCAGCAGAAAGCAGTGCTTCCCGCGCCGGACCTCTCCGATTCGACGGCGGAGATGCCCACTTTCTTTGCAGAGGATACGGGGGACTACGTCTTGCAGCTGATCGTGGATGACGGCCAGCCGGACGAACTCAAGGTAGCCAGCCAGCCGGACACCGTAACGATCTCGGTCGCGTTTAACGAAAACCCGACTGCGGACGCGGGTCCGGATCAGAGTGTGTGCACCTTCGAAGAAGTTCGATTGGACGGTTCGGGATCTTTCGATCCAGAGGACGGCACGGTAACCTATGATTGGCTAATCTTTTCCGTCCCGATGGGCAGCAACGTGGATACCACGTGGTTGTCGAGTACCAGTGCGGAGCGGCCCCGGTTCGTGCCGGATACGGCGGGTGACTACGTCATTTGGCTGGACGTCCGCGACAGCGAGAATCTCGGTGGATTTGATACAGTCACCATTACCGCCATGGATCCCGAGACGAACATGATCGGCGCGGGCTTCGAGAACTTCGAGCAGGGGCCAAGCCAGACCGAGATCGACGCGATGATCCCGGAAAGCAATGAGCTTCCCCCCTTCAGCGACTTCGTTGGGGGCTATTTCGTCGACACCTATGAAGTGACCAATTGCCTCTACGCGTTCGTGTTGAACTATGCGAATCAAGAGGGGTATTTCGAGGTTGGCCAAGTGAAAACGTTCCCCGGAGGCAACCCGGAATTCAACGGCGAAGTGCTGATTCAAATCGAAGATATTGGCCTCGAATCGGAGTTTTGCGACATCGAATACGACGCCGTCCACGATATCTTCTTCATCGCTCGCCGCAACAACCAGTCCATGGCGGAGCATCCGGTCGTGGAAGTGAGTTGGTACGGCGCATTGGCCTTCTGCAACTGGCTGAGCGAAATCGAATCCCTCGACCCGGTCTACGACTTGAGCAGTTGGGACTTCGACTTCAGCGGTGCGGACGACGGATACCGGCTTGGATTCGAACGCGAATGGGAACATGCAGCAGCATGGGATAGTTCGGGGCAGACTGGTGTCCACCATATTTGGGGCTTCGTGTCGAGCCTGCTACTCACCGATATCAACACGAACCGCGTCAATTACGACAACACGAATCCGCTGGGTTTAACCAACGAGCCCTTGACGACCCCCGTTGGCTACTACGACGGAAGCAATGGCACCAACGACAGCCAGAGTCCCGTTGGCGCCTACGACATGAGCGGCAACGTGTGGGAATGGATTTACGAAGAACCGGCTGATTCGCAGCGGGTCCTACGCCGACGTGGCAAACGATGTCCGGACCGCCCGCCGCGAAGGAATCGATGAGTCGTCCACATTGCCGACGGTCGGGTTCCGAGTTTTCCAGGACGGCGAGAGTCTCGGTAAATAGGGCGAGGATTCAACTCCAAAAACAATGGCGCCGCGGTGAAGGTTGGTCAACCCTCACCGCGGCGTAATCTTTTGTGAGCGGGCCTGTAAGCCGAATTCTGTCTAGGGCCCGAAGGCCCCGAGGCGGTCATTCGTCTGGGACACGCGTCGCCGCGCACCTCAAGCTTCCTACCCGGGAGCAGAGCGGGCCACTCCATAGCTCCCCTATTTGGAATTGCTCCGGGCGGGGTTTAGCCAGCCGGCCTGTCGCCAGACCGCTGGTGCGCTCTTACCGCACCTTTTCACCCTTGCCGGCCCGCCCCGAAGGACGGACGTAGGCGGTGTCGTTTCTGTGCCACTTTCCGTCGGGTCGCCCCGCCTTGGCGTTACCAAGCGCCCTGCCCTGTGGAGTTCGGACTTTCCTCGACGCCCCGAAGGACGCCGCGACCGCCCGGCCTGCTCACCCATGAATTATAGCGCGGTGCGCGAGGCAACGCACGCTTTGACCGGCGAAAGGGCGGAGCCGCCCCTACGGGGTGCTCGTATTTGGGACTACGCAACGTGCTGAGAAGCGAGGTATAATTCCGGCATGGATCTGCATGCTATCCGGTCTGGACGTCCCATTTTTGTGAACCTAGTAATCGTATTCGCGGTTACCGGGGTCCTGGCTTGGTGCCTGCAAGCCCCGTCGGCCACCGTCCGGACGGATTTCAACTCAAATACCGACGAGTCGCCGCTGATGCTGTCCGCGTCCGAACTCTTCAGCATTGAGATAACCCAACCGAATGCCAATGGTCGGGGAATCCGGGTTCCTGGCGCCGGGGCCGCGCTCGCCTGGGCGGATCCGCGCGTTTGTGGGGCTCTTCCTTCGGAGCTTACCCTTCGCTTTCTTCATTCCTGCCGCCCGGACTCGGCGTCATTTCACACGCCGGGCAAGTTCGAACTTCGACTTTGATTTCTGCC
>JAHDWY010000245.1 GCA_023384315.1 Candidatus Hydrogenedentota bacterium
CGAGGGAGGTTCTTCGGCGTGGGGTACCGTCGGCCCCAACGTGAGCAAGATCACAAGCCATGGCAACCGGTGTAACATCCAAGACATAGTAGATCACGCCTTCCTGTTCGCTGGCCGTCAGGCCTGATGGTCCGTCACCGTAAGTAATCAGTGGCCGCGAATCAACCATGTCCGGTTGCAATCGACTTAATAACTGCGGATACTTTGGGGTCGCAGAGCAAGCCATCTGGGAGATCTCTTGAATGAGCACGGCAGTCGTTGCGGTATTGTCGTTTGTCGGGTTTATCGTGGCGTACAACACGTACGGGCGTTATCTGGCGCGAAAGATTTTCGATCTGGACCCTAACGCGGAGGTTCCTTCGCGCCAGTTGAACGACGGGGTGGACTTCGTGCCAACGCAGCGCAGCGTCGTGTTTGGCCACCACTTCACGTCGATCGCCGGCACGGGGCCGATCGTCGGACCCGCGATTGCCGTGTTCTGGGGCTGGTTGCCGGCCTTGTTATGGGTGCTGGTCGGGTCCATTTTCATCGGCGCGGTGCACGACTTCGGATCGCTGGTCGTGTCCATGCGCTCGCGGGGGCAAACCATCGGCAACGTGGCGGCGCGGATGATTTCGAAACGCGCGCGGATTCTGTTCCTGCTCGTGCTGTTCTTTGCATTGACGGTGGTGTTGGCTATCTTCGGGCTGGTCATCGCGGCAATCTTCTCCGTATATCCCGAGTCCGTGTTGTCCGTATGGATCGCCATGCCGCTGGCTGTGCTTGTTGGATTCTGGATCTACCGTCGTGGCGGAGGGTTGTTGTGGCCGTCCTTGTTCGCCTTGGTGGTGCTATACGGGGCCGTCGTGATCGGCGTTGAGTATCTGCCGATAACGTTCGGCGAGAATGTGCCGCTGTTTGGCGATCCCAATGCCGGGTTCGTCGGGGCCATGAAGTCCAGCGTCGTGATATGGACCGCCGTCCTGCTTGTCTACTGCTTTTTCGCGAGTGTGCTGCCCGTATGGGTTTTGCTGCAACCGCGTGACTACATCAATTCCCATCAACTGCTTGTAGCGTTGGTGCTGCTGGTTGGGGGCCTGTTCGTGGCCCATCCCGCGCTCGTCGCGCCCGCCATCAGCAGCGACGTCCCGGCCGACGCGCCGCCGATTATGCCGTTCCTCTTTATCACCATCGCCTGCGGCGCAGTGTCGGGGTTCCACTGTCTCGTTTCGTCCGGCACGACTTCCAAGCAAATCAAGAACGAAACCGACGCGCAATACATCGGCTACGGCGCCATGCTGATGGAGGGCGTTTTGGCCGTATTGGTGATTCTCGCCTGCTGCGCGGGGCTGGGGATGGGGATTGAAAAGGACGGGGCCGCGCTTGCGGGGTATGATGCGTGGCACGGCTACTACGGCACGAGTTGGAAGGGGATGAGCCTTGCGCAGAACGTGGGCGCCTTCGTGGAGGGTGGCGCGAACATGATTGCGGCACTGGGCATCCCGCGCGACGTGTGCATCGGCATCATCGCCGTCATGGTCGCCTGTTTTGCCGCGACGACCCTGGACACGGCGACGCGGTTGCAGCGCTATGTCATCCAGGAATTGGGCGGGGCCCTGCGCATCACGCCGCTCACCAACAAATATGTGGCGACGACCATCGCCGTGGTGACGGGGGGAATCATCGCCATGATTCCCGGACCCAAGGGCGTCCCTGGCACCGGAGGACTCTTGCTTTGGCCACTCTTCGGCGCGACCAACCAGTTGCTTGCGGGGCTGGCATTCCTCGTGATCGCCTTCTACCTCATTCGCCATAACAAGCCGGTCTGGTTTCTTGCCCTACCCGCCGTGCTGATGCTGGTGTTGCCGGCCTGGGCATTGAGCATCCAGATCAAAGAGTTCTACGACGCGGGCAACTGGCTGCTATTTGCTGTCGGACTTTTTGTTGAAGCCTTGCAAGTCTGGATGATCGCGGAAGGGGTGATCATGTGGCGCAAGGCCAAGGGTGTCTTGCCCGAACCTTTGCCACCCCTCGAACCGGTTGCGGTTACCGACGCGCAAACCTAATACGGCCCGGCGCGGCCCATGGGGCTGCAGCCCGGGGGAGGGAATTGCATCGTGTGCACCGCTAAACGACTCGCAATCGCATTGCCGTACTTGGTTGTGGCGAGTTGCTTCAGTGTGCCCAGGGCTCACGCGCATGACTATTCCTCCACCTTGCCGGCGATTCGTGTTCCGCTGGCCGCATCGAACGGTTCGGCGTTCGACATGCTCGCGGAACCGGTGTCGCAATTTGACGCCGCGTGCGCGCTTCGGCTTCGTTTTGTCCATGCGGGGTCCCGCAAACCTGCGGCAGTTCTGGTACGAATCATAGACCGTGACGGACGGCGCGTTCGGTTACCCGGATTGTTGTCTCGCGCGGCGGCGCTGTCGCCTAAGAGTGTCGGCGCGTCGTCGTTTGTCCATGCCGATAGCTGGTCCATCGTACCCGGCGAGCTTGTGGTCGCGGTTCCGCAGGAGGTACTTACGATTGAAGCCATTCGCGGACCGAATTCGACGTGGTTCTCCAAAACGCTCGATCTTCGCGGAAATGCCGAAGAGAGCATGGAAGAGACGATCAAACCATTAATCGACGGCGCGTATCCGTGGCAGGGCGGCAACCCGCACCTTCATCTACAAAAGATGACGTTGGACGAGGCGGAACGCTACGTCTGCGAGACGGCGGCTGCGGATGGCTACGACATCGTTTTTCTCTCCTATCTCGAACGGGCGGAAGCGGACCTGGAGTACATCTCCAACACGTTTACAGCAGACGATCTAGCGCGCTTCACAAAACGTTGCGGTGTCCTTTTCGCCTATGGCGAGGAGTACCGGCATAACTTCGTGAAGAACAGCGAAGGCTACGGGCATGTCATGTTACTCGATCTCAAGGAGCTGATCTTGCCGGCGAGCCTGGGGTATGCGATTACCCGTTCGTCGAACGACGACCAACCATTGCGCGACGGGATCATCCGTGCGCGGAAACAAGACGCGACGGTGCTTTGGTGTCACGGAACGCAGGGGTACGAGGATGTCCCCAATTGGTTTGCCGGGTTGGTTGACGTGCAGATGATTTTCGACCAGGGCAGCAAGGGCACGTATGAATCGGCCATCTACCGTTATCTCAATGCAGGGTTGCGCGTGCCGCTGGCTACCGGTACGGATTGGTTCTTCCGGGACATGGCCATGGCCTACGTGCAGGTTGACGAACCGTTGACCAAGGGGCGCTGGTTGGAGGCGTTGCGCGCCGGGAGGTCGTTCATCACGAACGGCCCGTTAGTTTCGTTCACGGTGAACGGCCAACCGATTGGCTCCGCCATCAACGCCGCACCCGGAGACACGCTGGACGTGGCCGCGTCCATCGTCTGCCGGGGCGATTTCAACGACCTGGAACTCATTCGCAACGGAAACGTTATCGGCCGCGCGAATGCCGTCCAGCGCGACGGTCGGTTCATTGCCGAGTTCCGTCAAACGCTCCCGGTGGGCGACGCATCGTGGTATGCGGTCCGCGCGACGCCCTTCACGGCGAACTACGACAAGCCCGAAACGTCCGGCGTGGGCTATAACGAGTACGGCAAGCCGTACTTCGCCCATTCAAGCCCGATCTATGTCACCGTCAATGGATATGGCACGCTGCTGCCTGATGCTGTTGCGTCGTTACTGGACGAGGTGCGCGAGAGCCGCGCGTTCATCGCGGAGGAAGGGGATTTTAGTTCGGACGCGGATCGCGATCGGCTCCTCCGGATCTACGACGAAGCGGCGGAAAGCCTTCAACACCGGGTGGCGCCGTCCGAATAGTCTCAGAAGAGTCTTGGTCGTACCTGGGTCCTTACGTTGACGCGTCCTGCAACGCTATCTACAATCGCCGGGTGCGTCAGGCACATTGGCGATACGCAACCAAGGACTGAATCATGATCATGACGCTCATTGCGATGGCCACGTTGGGCGCGTTGCCGGGCGAACCGATGTACCGCGCCGACGATGCCGAACACGTGAAGGTCTATTACGAGCCGGGACGTTTTGGCGGGTGGCCTGCGAACTACGGCATCTGGAACTGGGGGGACGAGATCCTGGTCGGATACAGCCGGGGCTATCACAAGGATCTCGGTCCGACGATGCATCACATCGATCGCGAGAAGCCGGAAGAGTTCTGGCTGGCGCGCAGTCTGGATGGCGGCAAGACGTGGACCCATGAGCATCCGGCGGAGCAGGGATCGCTGATCCCGCGCGGCGTTGCTTTGCACGGCACCGAAACGCCGGGGCTGGAGCTTCCGCCGGTCACTGATCTCAAGGAGCCCATGGACTTCACCCACCCGGACTTCGCGCTGACGTTCCGCATGGAGGACTATCACGGCGGCTTGTCACGCTTTGAGTATTCCTACGACCGCGGCAAGACCTGGAACGGCCCTTACGCGTTGCCGGACTTCGGTACCCCCGGTACCGCGGCGCGCACGGACTACATCGTGAACGGCAAACACGACGCTCATGTCTTCATCACGGTCGCCAAAGAGAATGGCCGGGAAGGCCGGCCCGCATGCGTGCGCACGAAGGATGGCGGTTTGACCTGGGAACTCGTGTCCTTTATCGGCCCCGAACCGGAAGGCTTCGCCATCATGCCGTCGACGGTGCGGATTTCGGATACGGAACTCTTCACGACCCTGCGCTGCCGGGAGGGCACCTTCCGGTGGATCTCCGCGTGGCGCAGCCTCGACAACGGCAAGACCTGGAATTTCGAGAACAATCCCGTTGAATACGCCGGGGAAGGCAATCCGCCATGTCTGAATCAACTGCCCGACGGACGGCTCTGCCTGACCTACGGGTTCCGCGGCTATCCCTACAGCATTCTCGCGCGCCTCAGCGACGACAACGGCAAGACCTGGGGCCCGCAGATCGTCCTGCGCGACGACGGCACGGACCGCGACATCGGGTACGTGCGCAGCATCGTGCGCCCGGACGGCAAGGTCGTGACGACCTATTACATCAACGACCAGGCCACCGGCCCCGAACGCTACATTGGCGCAACCATCTGGGATCCGAACAGTATCTCGGAGATCACCAGCGGCAACGCGGAGCGGCAAGCAGCGTTTTAACGAGACAGACGGGATCAAAACGGGTATAGTAATCGCCGCAAGGCGGACCGTGCTCTAGGAACGAGCGTTTCCGGCGCAGCCCGCGCACTGGTGGGGAATTTCCATGAGCCAGAAGTGCCAACGATCGAAGGGAAGGAGACCGTTATGCCGTCGTTCAATCCGCTTCAGATCCTGTACCGTCTGTTCCTGATTCTTCTCAGCTTGTTGACGCCTGGATACGGGCGCGTGCTTATCTAGGCCGGGGTACATCCACTCCGGATTACTTCTCGATCCCGTACTCCTTCATCTTGCGCCACAGCGTGGAGCGGGAGACGCCGAGCTTTTTCGCGGCCTCGGTCTGGTTGCCGTCGAGGCGATCGAGGGCACTGCGGATGAGTTGCGCCTCCATCTCGTTGATGGTGGGGATGGATTCCGCCACGTAGTTGGGCAGGGCCAGCGTGGGCCGCGCGCCCGTACGCACGTTCTCCGGCAGGTCCTGGGCGCGGATGGTGTCGTCGTCCGCCATGATCACGGCGTGGGCGATGATGCTTTCCAGTTCGCGCACATTGCCGGGGTAGGGATAGTTTCGCAAGAGGGCCTGCGCGGCCTCGTCCACGTGGGCGACGTGCTTGCCGTACTCCGCGTTGCAGCGGGCAACGAAATGCCGCACGAGATTGGGCAATGCCTCGATCCGGTCCCGCAACGGTGGCACGCGGACTTGGATCACGTTTAGCCGGAAGTAGAGGTCCTCGCGAAACTGGTTCTCCGCAACGGCCTGTTCCAAGTTCCGGTTCGTGGCGGCAATGACCCGCACGTCCACCCGCATGCTTTTCGTCGAACCCACGGGGCGGATGTCGCCGTTCTGCAGCACGCGCAACAACTTGGCCTGCGTGATGAGGGCCATGTCGCCCACTTCGTCCAGGAAGATGGTGCCGCCGTCAGCTTCCTCGAAGAGACCGCGTTTGTCCGATTCCGCGCCGGTAAACGCGCCCTTCACGTGCCCGAACATCTCGCTTTCCAGCAACTGCTCCGGCAGGGCCGCGCAATTGATGGCGATAAAGGGCATGTCGCGACGCCGGCTCATCCGGTGAACCGCGTTGGCCAGCAGCTCCTTGCCGGTTCCGCTCTCGCCGAGGAGCAGCACCGTGCTGTCCGTCGGCGCTACCTTCGCGATCATCTCCAACACGCGCCGCATGGCTGGCGATGCGCCGACCATGTTCTCGAAGAAGCCCTGCTCGTATTGGTCGATGGTATCTTCGCTGGAAAGGTCGCGCAGGGCCTTGTTGACCACCAGGGCCACGTCCGACGGGGCGCTGGTCTCGGGCAGGTAGAAGAAGGCACCCTGCCGGATACCCTCCAAGGCCCGGTCGAGCTTGGTCATCTCGAAGAGCAGGATCAATCTGGAACGGGCGCTGCTCCGCCGGATGAAGGAAACGAGTTCCATGTCGGCCTGACGGCTGAGACTCAGGTCCAAGACGATGACATCGAATAACTTACGGCCAACCAGCCGGAGCACGCCCTTCGCATCATGACACTGCTCCACGGCATGGCCGTGGCTCTCCAGATGCCGCGCCAGCGTCGCGGCGTAGGGGACATCCCCGTGAGCGACGAGCACTTGCGGACCAGACGACTTCTTCTCGTTTCGCATCGAAACACCTCGAAACTAATTTTACTCTATTGTAGCAAAACGAATCGAATCTCGCACCGTGGATGCTCCCCTGTAGGTCGGGTATGATTCCCGACCAGCATCGGAGACAGGGCGCATATGTCTCGGCCCGAAACGAAGTCGAGCAGCGGACGTTCTCCACCCGCTGAAGGCTTAAGATCAACATCGCTGAAAGCCAGATTGCGAT
>JAHDWY010000246.1 GCA_023384315.1 Candidatus Hydrogenedentota bacterium
TGGCGCATGGACCGCGCTGCACCCGGAAGTAATTTGGAACTTCCAGATTCAGGCATCGAGCGGGCGCATCGGATTCTACGCGTTTCATGGACTGTGGTGGCCCTTTGTCTTTCCGTTGATCCTGCGTCTCGACAAGTCGCTTCGGGCCCACGGCGTGCTCGCAGGCCCCACGCAGCCGGGTCCTGTGCGCAGAGCAAGTCTTCGCGCGCGGAAGGTCAGCGAGTATCTGCCCAGTTGGAGCACGCCGCTGGAAGTCGCGATCGTCATTATCGGGATAACCGTCGTGGCCGCCCGTGCGGTATCAGCGCCGGACCTAAGCCCCGCCTTGCTCTGGAGCGCGGGGATGTTCGCGTTCTGGGCGGTCGTATTTGTCGTCGGATACGCGTTCTGGATTCGCATGGAGGTTCAACAGTCCTACACATGGTTCGCGGCGAACGCGACGGAGGAGGAGCTTGAGGCGCACCGCCGGTTTCGGGTGCGCAGTATCTTCGCCCTGCAGATTGCGGGCGCTGCCACGTTCTTCGCGGCGTCCGCCATGGTCGTCGAAGTCGCCCGCGGATCGATTTCCGGCTCGACCGTCGGACTGATCGGTGGCATCGCAGGCGCTGTGCTCGGAATCGGTGGCGGCGTTTTCGGCACTATCGCCAGCCTTCGCGCCGCAAAGTTGCAGCGGGCGCAGCAGTACCGGGAGCAGGGGCAGTGAGACTGGAGACTGGAGACTGGAGACTGGAGACTGGAGGCTGGAGACTGGAGGCTGGAGGCTGGAGACTGGAGGCTGGAGACTGGAGGCAGGAGACCGGAGGCTGGAGACCGGAGACCGAAGGGGATTCCGGCGGCGCTTTGCGCCTTCGTTACAGATTCGGAAGCGATACGGCTTCTTGGCGGTGGTTCGACTAGTGTCGAACTTGGTGATGAGGTGCACCCCCCTTCGATTCTCTCGTGACGATTCAAGGGGGTGATCCCTGGGTGGCATTTCTTGTTCGTCATGGGCGGCGTTTCCCGTATTGGTATGGACGGCAATGATTTGTCTGCGTCCGGCCCTGAATCGGCAGAGGGACGAGAGCCGGGTGCACCCCCCCGTGAAATTTTGCCGGAACAAGGGGGGTGGGGGTGCACGAGAAACCGGGTTTGCGTTTGATACGTTTTTCCATGTGGAGAATTCTCCTTATTGTTAAGCGGCGAGGCGTTGCAGTTTGGAAATTATGAATTACGAATTAAGAATTAAGAATTGGGGGCGCGGCCGGGACATGAGCAAAGCTTTTCCGGTTTAACTCTCCTCCAGTGGCGTGGAAAGTTCCAGGTTCTGCGCGTTGGCTCTTCTAAACTATGGCGCGTGCGCGGAAGGATCAATCCGCAGTCCGCAATCTTCTTCCTCCAGCCTCCAGTCTCCAGCCTCCAGGCTTCCTTTGCTCTCCGTGTGAAAACCTGCGAAAATAGGGGGGCGAAGGTACACCATCGGAATTCATCATGCGTATTGGTCCCATTGAACTTAACAACCCCCTCGCGCTCGCGCCCATGGAGGACGTGACGGACATCCCGTTCCGGCTCGTCTGCAAGGAGTTGGGCGCAGACCTCTTGTACACGGAGTTCGCGAGCAGCGAAGGCCTTATCCGCGACGCGCGCCGGTCGTTGCAGAAGATCCGCGTCGTGCAAGAAGAGCGGCCGGTTGCGGTGCAGATTTTCGGCGGTCTGGAGACCTCTATGGAAGCCGCGGCGGCCGTGGCGGAACAGGCCAGGCCCGACTTTATCGACATCAACTGCGGCTGCTGGGTGAAGAAGGTCGCTCTGCGCGAGGCGGGCGCGGGTCTGCTGAAGGACATCCCCAAATTCAAAGCGATTGTTGAATCGGTGATTCGCGGCACCTCGCTCCCGGTCACCGTGAAGACGCGGCTCGGGTGGGATGCCAAGAGCATCGTGATCCTCGACGTGGCGCGCATGCTGGAAGACATCGGCGTGAAGGCGCTGGCGTTGCACTGCCGGACGCGCGACCAGGGGCACCGCGGCGACGCGGACTGGTCGTGGCTGGAGAAGTTGAAAGGCGTAGTATCCATCCCGATCATCGGCAATGGCGACCTCACCACGCCGGAAGACGTGAAGCGCATGTTTGAAACTGGGTGCGACGGCGTCATGATTGGGCGCGGCGCGATTCAGAACCCGTGGATTTTCAATCAGTCCAAGCATTACCTCGCCACGGGCGAGCATCTGCCGGCGCCGACCCTGGCCGAGCGCGTGGCCACGTGTGTGAAGCATCTGCGCCACAGCGTCGAGTACAAGGGCGAACGGAAGGGCGTCATCGAGTTCCGGAAGTATTACTCCGGCTACCTCAAGGGACAGCCGGGCGTTTCGAAGCTGCGACAGTATTTGATGACGTTTCACGAATTGGAACCGGCCATCGCGCGGCTGCAACGGTACGTGGATGAAGTGGGGGAGCGCATCTGTGTGGCGTGAGGGGGGCGAGGAAGGACCTAAAGGACGAAAAGGACCTAAGGGGCATCGCGCGGTGGGAAGATGGATCGGACTGATCGGACTGATCGGACTGATCGGTCAGATCTGTCGTTCAATGGGAGTCGCGGTGGACGGCGGGGGAACTTCGTTTGCTTGATCGACTGAAGGCCGATGTCCTCAAGGCCAACCTGGCGCTGGTGCGGCAGGGGTTGGTCCTCGTGACTTGGGGCAACGCGAGTGGCATCGACCGGGACTCGGGGCACGTCGTGATCAAACCCAGCGGGGTCGCGTACGAGGTCATGACGCCCGAGGACATGGCGGTGGTCGATCTCGATGGCAAATTGGTCGCGGGGAAACTGAAGCCGTCCGTCGACACGCCGACGCATCTCGCGCTGTATCGCGCGTTCCCTGAGATCGGGGGCGTTGTGCACACGCACTCGCATTACGCCACCTGCTGGGCCCAGGCCTGCCGGCCCATTCCGTGTTTCGGGACGACCCATGCCGACCATTTTAACGGCGAGATTCCGGTCACCGATGCGATGACCGCGGAGGAAGTGGGGGAAGATTACGAAGCGCACATCGGCGACGCGATCGTCCGGGCTTTTCGGGATCGCGATCCCATGCACTGTCCCGGAGTGCTCGTCGCGAACCATGCGCCGTTTGTGTGGGGGAAAGACGTCGCGACCGCGGTAGAGTCCGCATACGTCCTTGAAGAAGTCGCCCGAATGGCCCTGCACACCCTGGCGCTGTCACCCGGGCAACGGCCGATTGCGGCCTACCTCCTCGACAAACATTTCATGCGTAAACATGGTGCGGGCGCGTATTACGGGCAGGGAAGCGAATAGTGCGTACTCTTCAAAGGGGACTACGCCTCGAATGCAGTCTGCGTCGCGACTCAAGCGAAGGTCCCGCTACGCCCACACCGTCATTCCCGCGAGAGGGGATAATGGAACTGGTGCCTTGGTGCGGCATAGCAGAAGAATGTCGTCGCTTCGTAAGCGGGAATCCATCTTCGTCTATCTCCCACCACTGTGCAATTGAACAGAACGGCCCAGTCCGTGCAAGAATCACCCCATGGCCATCAATTACGACACCCTCGCCAGCTCTTACGACAATCACCGGCGTGGCGGCGGCCCTTACATCAACCGCCTGCTCGAGCTGGCCATCGAATCCAACGCGCAGGACATCCTCGAACTCGGCGCCGGCACCGGCAATAACACGGAGACCTTTCTCCAACGCCACCCCTGCCCCCGTTTTTTCGCGCTCGAACGTTCCCTTCGCATGCTCGAGAAGGGTAGGGGAAAGCCCCTACCTGCCCACTGGCTCCAAGGCGACGCGGAACATCTCCCTTTCGCGAGCGCCTCGCAGGATTTCATTTTCTCCGTCTACATGCTCCACCACATCCTGGATCTCGATCGTCTCATGAGCGAATGCTTTCGCGTGCTGCATTCGGGATGCGCCGTCTTCGTCACGACTACCCACGACTACATCCGCCGACACCCCATGAACGCCTATTTCCCCAGTTTCTCGCATGTCGATACGAGCCGCTTTCAGGACCTTCCGGAAGTGGAGGCATCCATGCATTCCGCCGGTTTTCAGCACGTTCAGACCGAGATCTGTCGCGCCGCACCCGCGCCCATCGACGCACAGTATGTGGAGAAGGTCGCAGGACAGTTCATCAGCACCTATGCACTCATTCCCAAGGGCGAATTCGCGTCAGGCCTTGCCCGTCTTCAATCCGATGTCGCGGAACGCGGTAAATTGCCCACGCCGATTATCTGGGAATCTGCTATCATATGGGGAAGGAAGTGAGATTCCGGGTGTTCGGGTTGGGAATCAACGCAGAACGGGTTTTGGATACGGGATTCAAAGATACTCAAACGAGTACTTGTCCCTGCTGTACCTGAAGTCTCTGATGTCCCTCGCCCACAGCCGGTGTCTGGAAGGTCAGCAAAAAAGTTACCACCATGTCCAAGAAGATTATCAAGAAGAGCAAACCCGTGCGGCGTCGTCAGTGGGACCCCGCTGACGCCGATACCCTAGCCCGCGAGTCGCGCGCCCGCCGCGAGGATCGCGGAGCCGTTCGCGTAACTCCGATGGAAGATCGCGAGTACTTCACGGAGTGCACGCCCAACGCGCTCGTGATTACTCCCTACGGCGCATTGGCGTTTGTCCTCCGCATCGACACCGAATACCTTTGCCGGGTGGACGACGCGCTAATGGATGGCAAGACCTCCGTGCTCGCCCCCGGCGATGAAGTGTTCGTTGAAGAGGACAGGGAGGATCTCGTGATCCGCGCAGTTCGTCCTAGACGCAGTAAATTGAGCCGCCCCGCGGTCGGCCGCAACGGCGAACAAGTGATCGCCGCGAATATCGATTGCGTTGTCATTGTGGCTTCGGTAGCGAAGCCTGCGTTCAACCCCGGTCTTATCGATCGTTACCTCGTGGCAGCGCAGGCCGGAGGCGCCAAAGCCCTCCTCGTGATCAACAAGATGGACCTCGGCGACCGCGAACCCGAAGGCGTTCAGCCCTATCGCGATCTCGGCCTCGACGTTTTCAACACGAGTTGTGCTTTTCACATGGGGATGGAGCGCCTGAGCGCCGCGCTCGCGGGCCACGTCAGTGTGCTCACCGGACACAGCGGCGTCGGCAAATCGTCATTGATTAACGCCCTCGAACCGACCATTCGCATCGACACCCAGGAGATCAGCGAGAGCACCCAGAAAGGCCGCCACACGACTACGTATTCCAAGCTCTACACGCTCGATAACGGCGCGACCATCATTGATACGCCGGGCATCAAGCAACTCGGACTCTGGGGCGTATCCCCCGAAGAACTCGACTACTACTTCCACGAAATCGCGGAACGCGCCGCTGATTGCCGATTCCGTAACTGCACCCACATCCATGAACCCCACTGCGCCGTCAAGGCCGCCGTCGAATCCGGGGACATCGCCAAGGCCCGCTACAATTCCTACGTCCGCGTCCGCCAATCCCTCGTCGAAGAAACCGCGCCCGAGTATTGACTCAGACCGGAGGCGCAACGTCGGCGTGCATGGACTTCGCGTCGCGTCCACGTCATGCTACCTACTCAACGTACAGGCCTCGCCAAAGCGTTCCGACCTTGAAGGTGCGATTGCTTTCTCGAGCGTATCCCTCGACCCAGCCTTTCGGGAAAAAGCCTTCTTTTCGCACAAGATAGAAATAGAACCGGCCATCGTTCATGTAAACTGGCGCCCACGCCGGGTGTTCCACCGATCCGAAGAGGGCGATGTACGCCGGGTCATTCCGAACGCGTCCATACCGGCCAACGGGGGTATACCTCCCATGCGTGAATGTCGGTGTCTTGAGGTCGGTCCAGGCAATCGTACTGGTCGCCGGATTGAACGCGCCGATATCCCGATCGTAATTCTTTCGTGGCGGACCGTTCGCACATATGTAAAGCAACTCACCACGCTGGTCCCAGCGCATGAACTCTTCCCGGTGTCCCTGGTAGATGTTCGGCCTCTTCCCGAGTTGCACGTCGGGCAATGGTATTGAGGAGATTAGCGCACCATCGCGATCGATATAGACAAGATCCTCACCCAGAAAAAGTGAGACGAACTCGCCCGACGGGTGCCACGTCGGCATATGGATGGGCCGGTCCGTACTGCTGGTGAGAATCACCGTGTCCTTCCAACTATCCAAATCGATTCGATGCAGGCTGTAGCTTTCGGCGGAGTCTTCGATGTCTTGCGTTCGCGGGTTGTAACCATGGACTGCGGGCAGGATCAGCATCGTCGAGTCTGGAGATACGGTTGGCTCGTAGTACCTGAACGCGTACAACCAGGGTTGTTCAACGCTCCGCTTTGAGCGGTCGAAGACCCGAACAAGTCTTCCAGTTCCGCTGAATACGAACACCTCGGACGGACTACATGCCGCGACCCGAATCTTGCTGCGTTCGCTCCATTCACGGCCGCACCCGGCAGCGAGTAAGAAGAGAACTACCACGCGTGCGGCCGTTCTTCCTCCCCTTTGAAGAGACCGTACATTTGATCGCATCATCAATGTATCCCCTTATCTAGGGTAGCACGTTGCGGACAAAAATGCGAGGGGCTTCATGGGGGAAGCAAAGGGAACGCGACTTTCGAGTGTTGACAGTGTCCGGTTGTGTGCTCTGTAATACAGGGAGCGCGGCCGCGCGAAGTAGAAGGGGAGATTCAGTATATGCATGTTTCACGACGCTCGTTCTTGCAGTCCAGCGCGTGTGCCCTGGGCGCCGTGCTTGGGCAGCAGGTCTTCGGCGCCTCGTTGGAACCGAAGGCGCGTCCCAACATCGTATACATCATCGCGGACGACATGGGATGGACCGGGCCCGCCTGCTATGGGAGCGATCTCCATGAGACCCCGAACATCGACCGCCTGGCGGCGGAAGGGGTCCGCTTCGATCAGGCCTATGCGGCAAGCCCCGTCTGCACGCCAAC
>JAHDWY010000247.1 GCA_023384315.1 Candidatus Hydrogenedentota bacterium
CCAACTCCTTGAGATACTGCCACCATTCGCCGTTCTCAATCGTCCGGCCGAGGAGGCTCGCAGGAATGGCCCGTGGATCTTCGCCGAGCATCGCTTCGATTTCCTCCGCCAACGAGGTCTTGGTTCCGGCCTCCTTCTTCGCGCGTTCGATACGCTTCTCGAAATCGCGCATCAGATCGCAGGCTTCGCGATAACGGTGGACAAACTCCCGCCATTCGGGATCGCGTTGCCGCACCAATTCCGCCAGGAATGCCAGCCGTTGCGGAACGGACCGCGACTCGAGACGGGCTGCCGCTCCGACGTCCAGCAACAGGTACGAGAGCGCCGTCCGCAGGAACAGCTCGGGCTCCTGCAACGGCAAGGAATCCTCGACCTTTTCGGGGTAGACGCCATGCAGCATCAGCGCTCTCCGCTGAAAGTCAGGTACCATGGGCAAGGGCTCGGGGAAAGCCGCGTAGTCGTAGTCGAGCCCGGTCGCGATGATATAAGCGCGCACGGCGCGCTTAAGATTGCCGTCATCCATTGCGGCATCGGCTTGCGCGAAAAACTCGTCCTGCATGCGGCGGCGGATGCGGAGCAGTTCGTAGGCCTGCGACGCACTGGTGTATTTGCCCAGGCGCACGGCATTATCGCCCAACCGGATCACCAGTTCCCAGGGAAGTCGCGCGGGGCGGTTCGCGCCCAACTCCTGCTGAATGTGACGCCACGTGGCCTCCTGCCTGACTCGGGCCAATTCGTCGCGGAAGTCATGCGACGCGCCTTCCTCGCGATCGGGCAATAGATAGGCGTACTTCTCGTCTTCGAGCCGTTCGCTGGAGTCCACCCGGATGGGCGAAAAGGGCGAAAAAAGGATGCGGAAGTTCACGATGTCGCCATCCGCCACAGCCTTGGCAAGCGCCTGCGCCGCGAGTTCCTGGTTGACGACTTTTTCCTGGGTCGAGGCGGCTTTTCCGCGTGCCATGGCTTAGACGCCTCCGTGGGCAAGCATCTGGCCTACCACCTGTTTGCGTTCGTCCCAGTCGATTTCGGGGCGGGTGATTTCCGCGTAAGGGAGCCGTTCCAGAATCTGCCGGTACAGCCGTTGCCGGTAATGGCGGAGGATGCGAAACGCGTGGCGCTCGTGGGCGGGGTCCCAATTGCTCGCCTCGACGCATTCCTTGTCGCGCCCTGCGGCGAGCATGTAGTCCTCCACATACTTGCCGAGAAAATCGCGGACCTTGCCGTCGTAGGCCTTACGAAAGCGGTCGGACTCCATCGGATCGCCCGAGTCGGCGGCCGCTTTCCATTTCTGTTCGAGATCGATGAGATCCTGGCGAGCGTTCCAGTATTCGTCGCGTGATTCCGTTTCCCGTAGAACAAACAACGCCGCGTTCAATTTCGCCATTTCCAGGAGATAATGGGCGCGGCGCTCCTCGGTGATTTCCACCGCGGCGATCTCGTTCACGAGATTCTTCATCTTCTGCCGGTACGATTTCCGGACCTCGCCCGGCTTGGCGCTTTCGTCCAGATCGAGAATCTCGAAGTAATTCACATACCCGCTGTCATCGGGTGTCACGATATCGCATCCTTTCCTGAGATTGGGTTGCGCAAGAGAAGTATTGTACCGTTCGATGGACCCGCGCACAAGACAGAGACCGTTGGCGACGAAATACCGGACCGCACGAAGAAAGGGTAGGCCCGCGGACCTCTGCCCGCGAGCCTACCCCGAAGCAACAACGTGTTAAGGCCGATATTACCGGCGTTTGCTGGCCGCGCCACCGCCGACACTATAGTCGAAATCATCGAACTCGTCGGTCAAGGCTTCGCCCGAATCCGCGGCGGTTTCGTCGCCGGCTTCCGCGGCGGCGGGCTCTTCGGTCATCGCCTCACCCGCTTCAGCCGGAGCTTCGGCTTCGGGGGCCATCTCAGCGGCCGGCTCTTCCGGCGTCACTTCGTCAGCCGCGGCGGGCGCCGGTTCCGGCGGAGCCGTCGGGGCGGCCTCTTCCGGGATGGCGTTGTCGTCAGCGGCCGGTTCGGTCGGCGCGCCGCCGCAACCCAGAACCAACGCGGACATGGTGAAGACGAGCATCAAGCTGAGTGCCAGGGAAACAAGCTTTTTCATTGGAAAACCCTTCCTATTCGTTCCATCCGATCCCGCATGACGCGGGATGTTCCATTCCCGATTCCATGATTCCCGTGTGCGATGTTCACACACTCGTATAGCGTACACAGTCCGCGCGCGCATGATCAACCTGACTTCGCGTTCCGCTTCGCCAGGGCAGGTCCGGCTTCTTCAGTTTTCGCCACGCGAGGCCTATCGGCGCGCGCTCGCCGGTGGTGGCGGAGTGTACTTCCAGTCATCCTCGATTTCGACCGGCTCCGAACTGACGCTTGCCGCCTTGGCCTCCGTTTCCGTTGCGGGAGCAGGCGATACCGCCGAAGTCTTTTCATTGCAACCTGTTCCCAAAATCGTGGAACATGCGGCGCCGGCCAGCACCATCGCAATCCATCCTCGATGCCTCATGGTCGGACCTCCTCGGTGTCGTTGCGCGTCGATACCTTGGACACCGGCCGACGCTCAAAGTTCGGGGAGGTCGAAACAGTCCCTTGAGATAACTGAATTCGCTCAAGTCATTTGGAAAAGGTCCACAGATGCGTGGGAATTCGCTGCTTGGCTACTTCTCAAGCGGTTCGAGGACGATATTCCGGAACTCGATGGGCGTGCCTTCGCTCTGGAGGCCGATGTAGCCTTTGGTGACGGTGCATTCGGTGGCCACATTCTGCAGCAGGCCGTTGATGGTGAGGCGGATCGTGTCGCTGTCGCACACGGCTTCGTAGTGGTTCCATTCGCCGAGGGGTTTTTCGTTGTGCTTGTGCATCTTGGGAACGCGGCGATTCTCCGGGTCGGTGTGCTCTTTAAACTCTGCTCCCCCGATGACCCAGAGGTCGGCGGCGTTCTCGGCCTGGAGCTGGCCTTCGATGCTCTTCGGCCAGACGGTGTCCGGTTCCTGGATATGGATCAGCAGCCCGTTGTTGCCGCCGCCTTCCGGCCAGCGCCATTCGAAGGTAAGCCGGTAGCTCTCGTACTCCTCGGTCGTGCGGATGTAACCCGCCGGAGTACCCGTGCAGTAGAGAATACCGCCGTCGCGCACTTCCCATACCGTGGCGGGGTCGACGCCTTCGTCTTCGGGGATGAAGAGTTTCCAGCCGTCAAAATTCTGACCGTTGAAGAGTTGGATGGCGCCGGGGTTGGCGACGGTTTCGGAGTGTTCCTTCGACGCCTGGGACCATGCGGTAATGACGATTAACAATGCCCCGGCTGTTGCTGCGATGTGAGTGCGCCCCATGGATGATTCCTCCTCGTGGTTGCGGGGTATACGCTAGCACTCGATGGAGACCGGTGCAAGGAATGGCCGGCGCAGCGTGGGCCGCTCGTCTCTATCGCTCCATCCGGGGCTTGATCGTGGAGAAGGCGCTTGGACCCCGGGTTCCGCTTCGCTCCACCCCGGGCTACATTCGAGTCGCCCCATTCGGGGCTGCGAGGAGTGGCTTCACTCATCTACAGAATCTGCCGTAGAACGGATCCCGTTGTTTGGTGCCCCGGTTGTCCTTGGAGTTACTGCTGTCCCTGAAGTCTCTGGTGTCCCTGCTGTCTCTGATAAGAATCTCAGCGCAGCCCTTCTACCGCTGAGCGTACTTCTTTGACGAAGAAGTCCCCCAGACCCGGCCCGTAGTACGATCGCAGATCGACTTCATAGCCGCCGTGGGCGTATTCCTCCTCGTTGACGATATATCCGACGTAGTCGCTTGCGAGGCCGAGCACGATGGCGTCTTCAAAACCTACTTCCAGCACGGCGCTTTCGACGGCCAAGCCCACCGGGCCGAGCGGTTCGCCGGGTAAACCGATGAGGACAGTACCGCCGATGCGCAGCATGCGCAGGTCGGCCGTGCGCGGCAAGGCGTCCAGCGCCGAATCGAGCAAATGGGCGTACTCGCCTGCCTGTACACTGTCGCTGAACTTGATCTCGGGCAGGCGTGGGTGGATTTGGAGAGCGGAGACGGAGAGGCCGGGAACCGTTGTGATTTGATCGGCAAGGGATTGCACGCGTCCCGCGAGGCGGGATCCAAAATCCTCGATGCGCGCGAAGTCGTCCTCGCCCTTTGCGCCGACGGGAGCCTGATCGCCTTCGGCACCGTTCGTGTACAGCGCAATCACGACGGGATGCATCCGCTCGAGTTCGCGCTGGAGCACGCCGGGCCACTCGGCGGAGACGTCCATATTGTCCGCTCCCGCGATGGTGGGGTGTGTCGCAAAGTTCACGAGAATGGCACGCGGTGTTCCCTCCAGATCGTCCACCCGCATGACCCAAAGGCGGGGATGGACAAACGGTTTCTCCCCCGCCGCTTCGCGGGCGGCCGTGTCGTACTCCCACCGCCGGTTGCGGGTGAATCCTTCGAGCATGGTCTCGCCGAATCCGACGCGCGCAGGAGCGGCGTTGTCGACAGCTACCTCAAGCGCCGCGGCCACGGAGGTCGTCATGGCGTCGACGATCGCCGGGTCGTATGCGCCGAACTGAAACTGCCAGAACGGTTCAGGATACATGGCGGGACCCGCATGGGTATGCGATGCACAGACGAGGAGGTTTTCCGATACGACGCCGAGGTGCCGCGTCTTTTCCGCGATTTGTCGTGTGAATTCAGGCGTTATCGATCTGAGATCCGCGGTGATGAGCGCGGCCTGTGTATCGTCATCTCGGAAGAACAGCACTTTTGCATGAAGGCGATCGTGGATGCCGGTCGCGGGTTCACCTTCGCGCGCGCCATATCCCGCAAGCGGCACTACGTGTGCGTTTACGTCCGGCGTAATGTCGCACGCGGCAACACCGATATCCAATGCGACGCCGATCGGGCAAAACACCAAAGCCAGTAAGATGAGAGTCCACCGCGCGTTCATTGACGTCTCCCGTGAATGTTGCCTGCGAAACCGTGCTTGATAGCCCGAATTCAGCAGTCGCGTAATTCGAAGAACATCCCCCTTGATCCTCCTTCAAAGGGGGAATGGGCTGAGCGCGGATTGTATGCTATTTTGGCGGTCATCGTTGGCTCGAAGATCGCGCCGTCAACCATCTCGTGCACCGAAGGTGCGCGAGAATTCCCCCTTCGAAGGGGAATTAAGGGGGATGTTCTTTACCAAGTTGCGGAGTCTAATCGCGCGCCGAAAACTTCCGAACATCGCCTTTTCCTGTCGGATGTCATTCACTGTCTTCGCCAGTCACTATCGCAAGGCCTCATAATACTCGACGAACAACTCGCTGGCCATGGCGCCGTTGGACGGCCGGATGAATTCGCGGTAGCCCCACGTGATGGCCGTGCGCGTGTATTGCCGCGAAAAGGCGAGCTTGGCGATGAGCTTATCCGCAGAAACACCGCGCCAGAATGGTGTCGTCTTCGGATCGTTCACGTGCGTGCGCAGGCCGAAGCGCGCGACGTAATCTTCGAGGCTGGAAACATTCAATTCGCCCGTTTCAATGTTGGCCCAGAAGGTGGTATCCGTTGCGTTGCAGGCGGACTTCATGGCCGCGAAGAACGGCGCGCGCTGCTCCAGTGTATAGCAGGCGAGATGCTCGCCGCTGTCTTGCAGGGCGACCGTGTCGATGGTGGAAGCACTCAAGATATCAGTCCAGAATTCCTCGTATTCCTGCGGTGTTGCCCAGCGGAAATCGCCGAGCAGCTTCCGGTCGTCGAGAATAAAGAACGGCGAGATCAGCGTCTTCTTATCCGGCGCGATCTCTTTGCACGCGGCCGATACGCCGGCGTAAAGCTGCTTTGGAAGTTCTGCCGACGGTCCCCACATGCAGTAGCACTCGTAAGGGATATAGAACCCTTCGAATGAGGGGTGCGCGCCGTAGCGGCGTTCGAGGCTTTCGATGCGTTGCCGGGCGCGGTCTAGTTCGGATGCCGGATCGGTGAGCGTCCACCACTGCGGCGCTTGAAGTGTACTGAGATAGACCCGCATGCCGCGCCGGTCGAATTCGCCGAGCAGTGCATCGAAGGGATCGGCTTCGCCCTCGGCGGGCTCAACGCCCGCGTAAGGACCGGTGAAGATGAGGAGATCCATGCCCAGGGCGTCGAGCGCGTCCAGGTCGTCCTGCCACGCGTCCACGCCGCGCGATGCGTCCACCGGACTCAACCACCAGAGCACACCAGCGAGATGTGCGCGCGAATTCGATTGGCCGACCGTGGCGCATCCCGATGTGAAGACAATCGCCAGAACGGCCAACAACTGCGTTGGACTACATTGAAGTTGATTCACAACAGTTCCCGGAAGTCATCGACGCTCAACCCGGCGCGATGGAGAATGGTTTCGAGCACGGCGCGGTCGATCTCTTCGACATCGGGGACGACAACTTGCAGGGAGGGCTCGTCCTTGCGCATGAGCATATGGCGGCCCTGCTGCCATTTGAGATGGAAGCCCGCCCAGGTTAACGCCGCCACGCACGCGCTGCCGGATACGCGCGGCAAGGCGTTCATACCAGCACCACGTAGGTGTCGAACCGCTCCGGCGGCACCGGCAAACCGTCCTCATCCAGCGCGGCCACGTACCCGATGATGGCCTCACGGATATTTTCGACTGCGTCTTCCATGGTTGTCCCCTGGCTTACACATCCCGGCAAACTGGGGCATTCGACCATCCAGTAGCCATCCGCGCCCGGCCGCACGATCACTTGTCGCATGTGGCTCGCCTCCGCTGTTTGAGACCGTGACCCCCCACTGCCTATACGGTAGCGCGACATATGCCGTGGGTACAAGGGGAGCAGCGCGCGAGGCAGGCAGGCGAGGACACCTGCGCTACAGAGCGGTCAATTGAAAAGTGCTGAGGAGTTGTGGGGGGGGGGGGGAGCGACGCCCACCAAAAACCCC
>JAHDWY010000248.1 GCA_023384315.1 Candidatus Hydrogenedentota bacterium
GCAAACCACAGCCAGCGGTTGCGATTCCCCAGGCGCAACGCAATGAGCAACACATCCGGCGGAATCGGGAACACGCTGGACTCCGCGAATGCCAGGAGAAAGAGCGCGATCCCGCCATAGGGCGTGGATGCCCACTTCAATACCCAGTCGTACAGACCTCGAAGCAGCTTCAAGCGCGTTCCCTTCTCCGATCGCCGGGATCGGGCGCCGTTACAGCGACAATGCCCACTCGTTCAACGCGTTCAAGGCCCCGTAATTGGTGACGTCGCGGTGAAGCGGCGTTACGCTCACTTTCCGGTGTTCGATGGCCTCGAAGTCCGTACCTTCTTCTTCCACATGGCTGGGTTCGGCCCCGCCGATCCAGTAATACGCGCCGCCGCGCGGGTCTTCGCGGCGCACGATCTCGTCCTGGTAATCCCGCTTGCCCATGCGCGTGACCGCCACGCCGCGCAGTTCTTCGTAGGGCAAGTCGGGCACGTTCACATTCAGAACCGTGTCCTTCGGCAGCCGCTGCCGCAGCAACGATTCAGCCACCGCCCGGGCAACGCGTCCCGCCGTCTCCATGTGGACCGGCGAATACGACACATCCGACACGGCAAACGAGCAAATCCCGAGGAGCATCCCCTCATAGGCGCCCGCAACGGTGCCGGAGTACGTCACGTCATCGCCGAGGTTTGCTCCGGGATTGACTCCCGAAACCACCAGGTCCGGCTTGCGGGCCAGCAGGTCGCGCACCGCCAGCATGACGCAGTCCGTTGGCGTTCCGTCCACCATATACCAGCGCTCCCGCAGCTCGTGGACCCGTAAGGGCCGGTGCAGCGATACGCCGTGTCCAACCGCGCTCTGCTGACGGTCGGGAGCATAGACCCACACCTCGCCCAGCGGCTCCAGCGCATCGGCGAGAATCTTGATTCCCGGCGCCTGGATTCCGTCGTCGTTCGTTACGAGGATTAGGGGTTTTTCCATGAATTCCACCGGGGTTGGTCGAATCACTTGTTCGCGTGCGCCGGACAGGATTCCCTCTGCATACGCAGAAGCTCGCTAGATATAGCACAATAAATGGTAGAATCTCAAATGGGAGTCCCCATGGCGCTTAGGTCGGACGCCCGGATCGACTACAGATCCGTCCCCGGGATCGGGCCAATCTCGCTATTCGCACTTTAGCATGCAACGGTTCATCCGGTGTGTTATAATCCCGTCGAGCCCATGAGGGTGTTTACGACCGGATCTCGGGGGAAGGACAAAACGACCCCTTTCGCGAAGGTATCGCGCGGATTGCTCGGGATGAGTGGATTCTAGGTAGTCTCCTGGTGTAGACTTGGGGGGATAGACTACTAGTGCGCCAAGAAGGACAATAAGGCACGATGAGCAAGCCGCGATTGTTGGTAGTGGACGACGAAGAGCACATTCGCTTCGCCCTCCACCGCTGGTTCGAAGCCTGTGGTTTCGATGTGGATCTTGCCGAAGACGGTGACATCGCGGTGGGGAAGTGCAAGTCCCGGAACTACGACGTCATCACGATGGATCTCGTCATGCCGCGCATGGACGGCGTGGCCGCCATTAGCGCCATCCGCGATCTCGATCCCCATGTGCCCATCCTGGTGTTTTCCGGTTATCACGAGAAGGCTTCGGAAGCCGTCGAGACCGGCGCCACCCGCACCCTTGCCAAACCATTGACCCTGCACGAGCTGGAACGCGAAGTCCGCAGCGTCATGGTCGATCGGCGTCACCCATCGAGAGACTAAGGTCCCGCCCCTTTACAACCGTCTCCGTTCTTGCATTTTTCGCTCCGGCACTCTAGGCTGCACCAAATCTTGTGTGCGCGACCTGGAAGGCTCCATGAAGCGAATCGATCTGCACTATCTGATCCTCATGGGCATGGGAATCGGCCTCGTGGCAGGATTCGCCCTGCACCTCTGGGGCGATCCCAAGTCGGCCGGTTTTCAACAGACCATTTGGTGGTTGGATCTGCTCGGCAAGGACGTTTTCATCGGCGGCCTGAAGATGATCATCGCGCCGTTGATTTTCGCCTCCATCGTAACGGGCGTAACCAGCCTGCCCAGCATGACCGAAATCGGCGCCGTCGGGCTGAAAACCTTCCTCTATTATTTCAGCACGACCGGCATCGCCGTCGCCATCGGTATCGTCGCGGTGATGATCGTACAACCTGGACACCGCGACGCTTCCCAGAACGTGCGTGAAGAGCGGGTTGCTGTTATGGACGAGTACCGGGACCTGTACCAGGAGCGCACTGGCAACGATCCCGAGGCGCCCGAGAACCGGGTCGATTACCTCGCCTTCGTCAGCCAGCGGGACGGCGAGCAGATCTCCGCGTCCGAGTTTCGCGAGAAGTTTGGGGCCATGCAGGAGGCCGAATCCCGCGGGCCAGGCGAACTGTTCCGGCAAGGGCTGTTGTTGCCGATTCTGTCGAATCCGTTTACCGCCTTGTCCGAATCGCCGCCGAACACCTTGGGCATCATCTTCTTCGCGTTGTTGACGGGCATTGCCTGTCTGGCCGTCGGGACCGCGGCGGAGCCGGTTGTGGGATTCTTCCGCGGATTCAACGAGATCATGATGACCATTACGCTATGGCTCATGCGGCTCGCGCCCGTTTCCATCGGCTGTATTATCGCCTCCATGATCGCCACGCTGGGGTTTGATGCGCTGCAATCCCTGGGTTGGTACTGCATGACCGTCATCGGCGCCATCGGCGTGCATGTCCTGGTCATCCTGACGCTGGTTGCCGTCGTGGGGCGCATGTCCCCCTTCGCCTTTCTCAAAGGCATACGCGACGCGTGGCTCATCGCGTTCACCACGACCTCGTCCGCGGCGACCTTGCCCGTCACCATCCACCGGACCAAGGAAAACCTGAAGGTATCCCCCAAGGTGGCGGACTTCACGCTGCCCGTCGGCGCCACGATGAATATGGACGGCACGGCGCTCTACGAAGGAGTGGCGATAATCTTTTTGATCCAGATGTACGGCGGCCTGGACGACGTGCTCGTCAGTCTGTCCGGCATCAACCTCTTCATCATCTTCGTGACCGCCGTGTTCGCGTCCATCGGCGCCGCGGCCGTTCCAAGCGCGGGCCTCATCACCATGGCCATCGTCGCCAGCGCCGTGGGGTTGCCGCTCCATTACATCTACATCATCTACGCCGTCGATCACCTGCTCGACATGTTCCGCACCTCCACCAACGTCATGGGCGACGCCGCCGGCGCCGTCATCGTCAACCGCCTCGAAGAAGGCCGATTGGGCACATAGATTGGTTTCGACCTATGGGTCCGGGTCTGGTGGATGGCGTACAATTGAGCGGTTGGCTTTTGTTGGTTAAAGACTACGGCTGAGGGAAGGAACCATGACAAGCAAGACAAGAGTTCTCGCGTTGATCATCTTCACGGCGTTCTTTTCAGATCTTGCACTCTCGGAAATTGTTTGGGGTATGCCGCCGACTCATATTGTCGTCAGCGAACAGGCTCCAGAGCAAGACCAGATTGCCGCGAAGGAGTTCCAGCGTTTGTACAAGCTGCGCACGGGTACCGAACTCAAGATTTATTCCCAAGCGGGTCACAAAGGGGTACTCATCGGCCGAACGACCTTGAGAGAATATCCTCCCGTCCCGCCAGCCAGCGACACGCCGGGACTCCAGATAGGGCGAGGAGAGGACCGCGAGCATTACATACAAAAGGCTCTCCGGTTCAATTTTGATGATCTGGAACCGGGCGGGTTCGCTTATATGGCCACAGGGTGGGTAATGGATTATAAGCTGCTAATCGCCGGCAAGACACCGGAGGATACAATTGCAGCAGTGTACGACTTTTGTGAACGGCATCTCGGGGTTAAGCGCCTGGACTCCGGTGAATTCGTGGCGTCGGAAGAGCCAGTCAAAGATTGGGGAGCAGCGAAGCGCGTAACTGGTCTGCGTCGCGAGGGGAATGCGGACTCGCCGTCGAGCACGAAGGCTGGGTTGGCAGAGACCGCGGAAACGGCCGGTTCTCCATCGGATTCTAAATCGCAGAATTGACGGGGCTGCGGCACGGTCGGAGTCCACCGATTCGACCGGAATGATGTCAAAAACCGGGAAGATCGACAACCCTTTTCGCCGCATTCTTTCATTTCTTGCCACGTTCGTGGCACAATTCGTCCCTATTGTTTCCCACAGCATTGTGCGACGGTTTTTTTGTCCCCCGCTGGGTGCGCATGGTTTGCATCCTTTGTAAGGGGCGATTCTTGCAACAAGTGTGTTTTCAGGAGCTTCGATGAGCAGCATTAGTGTGAAATTGCCGGATGGTTCCACCCGGGAGTTGGAATCGGGGAGTACCGCGCTGGACTTGGCCCAGAGCATTGGGTCGCGGTTGGCGAAGGCCGCCACGGGCGCGCGGATCAATGGCGAAGTGAAGAGCCTGCCGACCCCGCTCAACGACGGCGATACGGTCGAGATCCTGACCTTCGACTCCCAGGAGGGGCGGAACGTGTTCCGGCACAGCGCGTCCCACGTGATGGCGTCGGCCATCATGCGGCTGCGGCCCAACACAAAGCTGGCTATCGGCCCGGCCATCGAAGATGGGTTCTATTACGACATCGACACCGATCCGCCTATCTCGGAAGAGGACTTCCCCGCCATCGAAGCGGAGATGGAGAAGATCGTCAAGGCCGACGAGGCCTTCGAGCGGCAGGAAGTGGCGAAGTCCGACGCGCTGGACCGGTTCAAGTCGAATGACGACGTCTATAAGGTCGAACTCATCGAAGACCTGGAAGACGGCGCCATCACCTACTACCAGAATGGCGATTTCGTCGACCTCTGCCGGGGACCGCACCTGCCCTCCACGGGGCGAATCAAGGCCTTCAAACTGCTGAGCGTCGCGGGCGCGTACTGGCGCGGCGACGAGCGGCGTCCCATGTTGCAGCGGATCTACGGGACCGCCTTTCCGAGCAAGAAGGAACTGGACGAGTATCTGAAGTTCCGGGAAGAAGCGGAGAAACGCGATCACCGCAAACTCGGCAAGCAACTTGATCTCTTCAGCTTCCATCCCGTCGGCCCGGGGTTCCCCTTCTTCCACCCCAAGGGCATGATCGTGCTGAATGCCCTCATGGAATTCTGGCGCGAGGAGCATCGCAAACGCGGGTACGACGAGATCCGCACGCCCATCATCCTCGATCGTATCCTGTGGGAGCAGTCCGGCCATTGGGACCATTACAAAGAGAACATGTACTTCACCCAAATCGACGAGCGCGATTTCGCGGTGAAACCCATGAACTGCCCCGGCGGCATGCTGGTGTACAAGTCCGATCTGCGGAGCTATCGCGATCTCCCCATGCGGATGGCCGAGGTGGGCACCGTCCACCGCCATGAGAAATCCGGCGTGCTGCACGGCCTTTCGCGGGTGCGCATGTTCACCCAGGACGACGCCCATCTCTTCATCACCCCCGAGCAGATCCGCGACGAGGTCATCGGCATCATCGATTTCGTGGACCACGTGTACAAGGCCTTCGGGTTCGACTATCACGTCGAGTTGAGCACCCGTCCCGAAGATTCCATCGGCACCGACGAGATGTGGGAAACGGCGACGTCCGGGCTCCGCGACGCCCTCGAATTCAAGGGCATGGAGTACAAGGTTAACGAGGGCGACGGGGCGTTCTACGGTCCCAAGATCGACTTCCACATCAAAGACTGCCTGAAGCGATCCTGGCAGTGCGCGACCATCCAGTTGGACTATGGCATGCCGGAAAAGTTTGATCTCGAATACACCGGCCCCGATGGAAACCGGCACCGTCCGGTGGTGATCCATCGTGTGATCTACGGGTCCATCGAACGGTTCTTCGGCATCCTCATCGAGCATTTTGCGGGCGCGTTCCCGCTGTGGCTCGCGCCGGTCCAGGCCGTGGTGGTCCCCGTGGCGACCGCCTTCGACGAATATGCGAAGTCCGTGCGCGACCGTTTGTTCGCGGCGGGGCTGCGCGTGGAAGTCGACGACAGCACGGAGACCATGAAGTACAAAATCCGTGCCGCCCAGACCAAGCAGGTTCCCTACATGCTGGTCGTGGGCGAACGCGAGCAGGGAAGCGATTCCGTGGCCATTCGTCATCGCCGGAAGAGCGACATGGGCACCGCCACCGTGGCGGAAGTCATTGCGCGGCTCACCGAGGAAGTGGCCACCCGAAGTCTCGACGAGTAACTCCCGGACCATCGCCTGACGAACGATAGTCGCCTTTGATTGGGCGAAGACGTTCAGGAAAAATACCACAATCTGTCGAACCGGAATCCCTGATTTCGAGGATACGGCAGCAGGTATCCGCAGATGGACCCCCGCCTTCGCGGGGGTGACGGAGGGGGCATGCCCCCAAGTGCTCGGAGACTTTGTCCAACTGCGATTGCGTCGCCAGGCGTCCAGGATCCCGGCTTCGAAAACCCACTCCCTAAGAATGCCCAAAACGTGTATACTGTAAAAAGCAAGTGGGCGGATGGGCATGATGGATACACTCCTTCTGTCCATCCATTTCTGGTCGTGTCCTGGCTGGACGCGTGTGACACGTGGATCGGGATCAAGGGAGGGATTGCCTATGGCTCTGGGTGGGATGAGTTCCGCCTGCATCAGTCACCCCGGCGTTGAGGCGGTAGGCCGGTGCAAGCAGTGCGGGAAACCGTTCTGCAGCGCCTGTAAGGTTATGGGGCCGACGGGGCTGTTTTGCAGCGACGAATGCAAACAGAAGCACGAGACCTTCGTGCAGCGGGCCCAGCAGTTCGAATCGCGGAAAGGTTCCGTGAGCGTCATGGCGAAGGTTCGCAAGATGCTGGGATTCCTCGTCGCGATCGTCATTCTCGCCATCATTCTCGGTGTGCTCGGCACCATCTTTGAGATTCCCGTATTGAGCGATCTGGTTATACGCGTTCGAGACATC
>JAHDWY010000249.1 GCA_023384315.1 Candidatus Hydrogenedentota bacterium
AGGCGAGGACGCCTGCGCTACATCAGGCAAGTAAGAGGAAACGGGCTACTTCAAGCGAGGTAAGGGCGGCGGCGTCGCACGGTTTTCTGATGTGATTTTCATGGGCGCCGGCGGTGGCGTCGGTGGCGGAGGCGCGCTTTCAGGAAGCGTGGACGGCTTAGCCATCGGCTTTGGTTGCGAGGCTTTCGGGGTGGCTTGTCGCGAAGCTCTCGCCACGGCTTCGACGGCCGCTTCGTAACTCGTCGCGACTTCCTCTTTCCTTGTAACGCACATCCCCAGGTCGCGGAGGAGGCCGTCTCTCAGGCTGTAGATCCAGCCGTGGACCGTAAGCGACTGGCCTTGCAGCCACGCGTCTTCAACAATGGTCGTGCGGCTTACATTGTAGACCTGCTCGATGACGTTCAACTCGCACATGCGATTGCACAGCGCCGCCTCATCGCGAACGCCTTCGAGCGCGGCGCGATGCTTCGCGCGCGTCTCCTGAACCCGCCGCAGCCAGTTGTCAATGAGTCCCAGCTTGTCATTACGCACGGCGGCCTGCACACCGCCGCACCCGTAGTGTCCGCACACAATGATGTGTTTCACGTGCAACGCTTCCACGGCGTACTGGAGCACGGCAAGGCAGTTGAGGTCCGTATGGGCGACGATGTTCGCCACATTGCGGTGCACGAACATCTCACCGGGCAGGAGCCCCACGATCTCATTCGCAGGTACTCGGCTGTCCGAACAGCCTATCCAGAGGTACTCCGGCGCTTGCTGCGTCGACAGCCGTTCAAAGAACCGAGGGTCCCTTTCGAGCATGCGCGCCGCCCAGGCTTCGTTGTTTTCGAAGAGCTGTTTCAGATTCCGCATCCCGGATTCTCCCTTACCCCAGCCTTGTCCGGCCCTGCAACGCGTGGGACAAGGTCACGTTGTCGGCGAACTCCAACCCGCTGCCCATGGGAACACCATGGGCGATCCGGCTCACAGTAATGCCCAATTCGCCGATCTGTCGCGACAAGTACATGGCCGTGGCCTCGCCTTCCGCGGTCGCGTTGGTCGCCACGATTACCTCGTTTACCTCGCCCTGCTTCAGCCGCGCCATCAAACGACCCACGGTGATCTCATCCGGCCCCACGCCTTCCAACGGGTTCAAGGCGCCATTCAACACATGATAGAGCCCGCAATAACTCGCGCCTTTCTCGATGGCCATGACTCCGCTCGGACGTTCCACAACGCAGATGGTGCTCTTGTCCCGGTTGGGATGCGCGCAGATGGGGCAGGGGTCGGTCTCGGTGAGATTGCAGCACGTCGAACAGGTCGTGATCCGTTCCCGCGCATCGCGGATGGCCTCGCTCAGAAACTGCGCTTCTTCCGGCGGCGCGCTCAGCAAGTGTAACGCGTGCCGTTCCGCCGAACGCTTTCCGACTCCCGGCAACCGCCGGAAGGCCTCGACCAACCGCTCCACCGAGGGAGACTCAAAAAGCACGGGGCCTGCTCCCGGTCGTGGAGGTCGCCAGCAATCGCTCGCGGATTCCTTTCCACTCCTGCAACATAGCGTTCTGCGTCAGCACATCGACCCGGTCCAGAAAGATCACGCCGTCGAGATGATCGGATTCGTGCTGAATGATCCGCGCCAGAAAGTCGTTCGCCTCAAACTCCAGCGCTTCCCCGTAGACGTCTTGGGCCCGGACGCCGATGCGCTTCGCGCGCGGAACCTGTACGTAGATATCGGGCAGACTCAGGCATCCTTCCTGTCCGAATTCCTCGCCGTCCCGTTCTACGATTTCGGGATTCACGAGACACATCTTTTCGCCTTCCGGTTCATGGAGGACAAACAACCGCATCTCAAGCCCCACTTGCGGTGCGGCAAGGCCCACGCCGTCGAAGGCGTACATGGTTTCAAACATATTGGACGCCAGTTCAGCCAGGTTGGGGCCAAAGGAATCCACGGGCGCAGCCGTTTTCGTCAACGGATCGTCCGGATATAGAACGACATTCAGGACCGACATGATTTACTCCGCATTGGGGTTTCCCGCTCCGCGAATTCCCGGAGCGAACCCTCTTTTGGTGTGAGAATACCAGAACCTGCAAAAGCGGCTCAAAAGCGATCAGGCCTGGGACTTGATCCAGGATGTGCGCGGTCCGTTACCGCTTGATTTCCTGGTGACGCACCGGAGGCTTGATGGACTGTACTTTCGGGGCCTCCTGCTGGATCGGTTCAACCACACCGAGTGGCAGCTCCGCATCCAACGGTGTGTCACTTTCCGCAACGAGCGCAACATCCGGCGGATCGAGACGGAGGAGCACGGGCTCAGCCGGTGCCATCACTGTCGGGAAATGCACCTCGTTTCCGCCAATCATGTCGACCCCGCTGCGATAGGAGCCGGCAAGATATACCGGTACAGGTTCCTTTCGCAGATTGATCGCGTACAGAAACGCGTCCCCATCGTGTTCGACGAACCGGGTCTTGACCCCTTCCAGAGGATATCCCGACGCGTTTATCGCGCGCGGCACCGGGGGCGCGCCTTCCAGCTCGCACGCCGCGTCCAATGCGTGCAAGTACTCCGTCGGCCAGTCCTCGCCCCGGATCAATATGGTGCGGGCGGAGATCGACAAGCTCTCGTGGCGCGCCAGACCGCGCGGATTGTACGGAATTGGTTTCCCTTGTCGGATGGTAATGCCACCTTCCGCGATATACGCGTCGATGACGGCAAAGGCTTCATCGGATACGGACGGCGCTTCCGGCAGCACCAGAATTCTTAAGTCCCGTAACGCCCCGTTGATGCAATCCTGCTCGGTTACAAAAGCGACGCTGAATCCGAACGTGTGACATCCTTCGTAGGCATGTTTCACGGATTCGAGATAGGGAATGCCTTCATCAAAAATCTTGGACGACAGCGACCAGAGTATTCCGACCTCCGGCCCGGCAGACTGAAACGCGGCGACCACCGGCGCCAGACGGTTCAGGTCCAAGCAAGCGCGGGCGTAACCCTCCAGCCGTTGCGGCCGCCCCAGCAGCGTCTGGGAACTGCCGTCCGGTTTGCCCAATGGCGCGGTGGCCGCATTCAGTCCTGCCATCGCCCCTTCCCAGGCCAGCGCGTACGCTGCCACGCCCAAGAAGCTCGCCGGTACATTCTCGTCGGGAACAAACGAATCCCAAGTGTTGAATACCGGCGCATCGCGGTCCAGAGACCGAAGGAGCGTGTAGTTTAAACTTTGGGTAGGATACCCCAGTGCGAGGTATGGATGCGCAAGAGACTGCACCGCGGTACAGCCGCCGATATCGGTAAACCGCGCGACAGTTTCTCGATTTAATCCGAATGCGGACTCTCCCGCGTCAAAAACCCGATCGGACTGGTTGACCTGAACGGCCACACCCGGGGCGTTTCGGCGCGCGATCTCGCCGAGGCGCTACAAAAAAGCTGTGCCGAGCTCGTATTGGTATAACGACAAATCATGCCGGTACGCCGGCCGGTCCAGATTCCAGTTCAACACAACCTCGTTAAAGTCGAGATAGAAGGTTCCCCAAACCCGGTTCATGGTTTCTCGATCGCCGTATTGGTCCTTTGCGAATGCAATCAGACCCCGCCGGACCGGTTCTCCGAGAAACTGCATCTCGGGCCGGTCCGCCAACGCAACGCTAACGAGTGAAGTCGAGCCGGACACAACGGGCAGAAGCGTTTCGGCGTGGCGTTCCAGGATCGACTCGAGCCGCGGGTGCGTCACATCGTAGGGAAACGTGCCGGCCCCGCCTTCCGCCAGCGCCGGCCACGCATCATAGACCCATGGCGCCATCGCATCCGGCGCCAGGCTCATCGTCACGCCCATCCCGGCCGCTTCCGCGCCTTCCAGGAGGCTCGTGACCGCTTGTGGCACCGTACCGGCCCCGTTTCGTTGCTCCAGGGTGTCCGCAGGACCCACCCGCGTCTCCACCATATTCAAGCCGTAACGGCGAAGCGCCGGGATCGCCGACACCAATACGTCGCAATCAGCCGTTGCGCCGAAGAGAAAGACCGGCCGCCCTTCGCTCATGAACATCCCGTCGCGGATCTCGACATTTCGGACAACCGGGATCGGAGTCAGGAGCGGTTCGTCTTTTGCCGTTCTCAAACTGAGGTCCACGCGAATCGTGTCGAGCAATGACTGTAGAAACCTGGAGTCGTCCAAAGCCCTGCGCCAGGAGCCGTCCAGGTAAGCGGACGCGGCTGCGGGCAGGTAGTCATGTATGATCGCCAGCCGATACCCGGCGTACGGCACGACACCCTCCGCGACAGCGGCGACATGGCTCTCAAGTTCCCGAAGATCAGTCTCCAGTTCCTGAAGCAGCAACTCGACATGAGAGCCCGTAATCCGGCGGATTCGGTACGTTCGCGAAGCGAGTTCCATGTCTTCGGAACGGTCGACGGTCAGTCTAGCAACGTAGTCCCCGTCCGGGAGACCTTCCGGATTCCAGGCGATGGAGAAGGGATTCTCGCCGATTACGACATCCAGTAGAACCTCGCCTTTGTACCGTGGCTCCCCGTCCTCGCCTTCCACCACGACGCGCGCAGCGATCTTGTCGAAGGGCTCCGCCGACACAATGGTCCCCTCCCAAAGCACGGTCGCGGGTAGCAGGAACTGATTCGATACGGTCGCCTCCACGTATGCCTGAGGCGTCCGGGCGGCGCCCAGCTCCTCGACCCACAGTTTGCTTGCGTCAGAGGCAGCAGATGACTCTTGGGCTCTCGCCATGAAGGCTGCGCACCACGGAAGGAAAATTGCCCCAAGGAGGAATGAAATCGGCAAACTACGGTGCATCGAGCGAAGTCCTTTCTCGTGAGGGAACGTGGATGCTGCGGACGGCTCATTGTAGGTACAAGCCGATACCCTGTCAAAGCAAACGTGGAAAAGTACTTCCACGTTGACGCCGTAGTTCCGGGTTTGGGTTTCGCGGCTGAGGCGTGTACAATCCGCACGAGTCCTCTCGCGGCGTTCTGCAGCGGCGATTACAAATCCCCCCGAAAAAACATTGTGAATACCCCCATGGCTTGGGGCGTCTACGTTGCTGGGACGCAATCACATACCACCAATGGTGAGAAGTTGGACCGAGATTTGGTTGGAAATTCTGTAACGACTGGTGCAACTTTCCCGTATTTGTGAGTATACACCTTGAAGAGTGACTGGAAAGTTTGAACGCCCGATTCCTTGGTAGACGAACGGGGACGCAGGGATTTTGGGGGAGCCTCCAATATCTATCCCTCGACAGCACAAATGGCCATCGCGGGGAATTGATTGACAAAGGCTCGCAGAATTAGTAGGGTTGGATTCTGTGCGGGATTACAGGTTCAGAAACCTGTCTTGTGCGTAAGTCCATTTATACCATAAGGTGAAGTGAGGGACTACGACCATGAGTACCAACGCAAGAATGGTTGCAGGTTCTATTGTGGCGGCGCTCGCCATGATGGCGGTAGCGGAGATACATTCCATCCCCGCGGACCAGGTAGACCCCCAGAAGGTCTACTGGGGCGTGGCAACCGGCTTCGAAAAGGCCGGCGAGGTCGATTATGATGAAGTCGTGAAAGCCACGCCTGAGTACAAACAACTGAAGAAAAGCAAAGTCGAACGAGGCACCGGTAAATACTGGATTCTCATGAGCCAAGCCAGCGATCGTACGACGCGGGCCATCTCGCAGGTCGGCCAGGATACGGAATACGACCTGATCGTTGCCCAGGGGTATCTGGCTAGTCTTGAACCTGCCATCCCTGCCGAGGATATTACCGAGTTGATTCTCAAGGAGTTGGGTGACGACGCCTCGAGAGACGATGAGAAGGCAAAATAGGGGACGGTAGTGAGATCTAAGATATCCGCGCAGTGCCGGGGCCTGTCGCTTGTTGTGATGGCGGCATCGGCCCTTCTTTTCGTGACCGCCGGCTGCACGACGCCCCGGTCCAATCCTCCCATGACGGAGACCCCGGTTTCCAAGAACCGGATGCTTGACCAGCGGTCCAGCAGCAAAGAGGTGGAAGAGGCGCGCCGCATGCTTGAGTCGGGCGATACCACCGTGGTGATTCCCCGGCTGCTGCAGGTCATCGCCAAATACCCCAACTCGCGTTCCTCACTGGATGCGCGGTACTGGCTTGGCGTGGCCTATATGAACATTAAGAGCTACCGGGAAGCCATTGAAGTCTTCGACGAGTACTTACGCTTGGCCCCCGACGGCCCCTACGCCGAAGAAAGCCGGCAGTACGCCGCGAATCTCCAGGACGAGTACGAGCAGAAATACTGGACCGCCGAGAAGCTCGAGGCGGAGATTCGACAGTTGGCCGAGGAGTTGAAGGCCGACCCGAACAACGTCGGCAATCAACTGAAGCTTGCCGACATGCTCTGGAAACGGGGCGACTACGACTATGCGGGCCGGTTGTATGCGCGGGTCGTAAAGGAGAGTCCGGAAGTCGCCAGCGACCCCGAAGTCAGCACGCGGATTGAATTGCTGCCATCCGGCGGATACATCGTGCTGACCCCGGGCGAAGTGCAGCGCCGGGAGATCGAAAAGCGGCCGCTGGCCATCATCAACACCGCGTCTTTCCAGAGCGGGCGCGATTTGATCACGCGTGAAAGTATGTACTATGTCGTCACCGGCCAGGCCGTGAACCGCGGGGACAGCGTGCTCTACGGCGTCCAGGTCATCGTGACGATATACGGATTCGGCAACATGGTGTACGACACGAACACGGTCAACATTGGCCGCTTGAATCCTGGTGAGATCCGGGCGTTCAGCGTTCGTTTCAGCAACTTTGCCAACATCGACGACATTCACCGTTACGAATGCGTCCCGACATTCGAGCGGTAGGGAGGTCTGATGAACCGAAGCATATGCAGAGCACTGTGGTTAGCGCCTCTGCTGTGTGCCGCCGCGTGGGGGC
>JAHDWY010000250.1 GCA_023384315.1 Candidatus Hydrogenedentota bacterium
GGCGTGATTCGCTTCACCGCGGACGGTACCGCGGTGGGCGCCACCTCGGCTCCGCTGAACTAAACCAGGCTCCTAATCCCAGCGCGTAAGCGGGGGTTGAGCGGCGGCGGCCCGGGTACGGGTCCCGCCGCTCTCCCTCTTTGTATCGGCTATCTGTGTTCCTTCGCGTCCCTGTCGTCCCTGTTGTCCCTGCTATCCCTGATCCTCCTCCACTTCATTTCTTAACGCACTCCATTGGACACCAATCGATTCATCCTCCATAATCGAAGCTCGTCAACCATAGGGAGGAATCCATGAATCGCAGATCGTTCTTGTTCGCGGCGGGCGGGGGAATGCTGGCGACAGCGCTTGCGCAAGGCCAGGAACGCACCCAAGCAGCGCCATCACGCCCGAACATCCTCTGGATCACCTGCGAAGATACCAGCCCTCATCTCGGCTGCTACGGGTATGCTGAAGCCACCACGCCAAACCTCGACAAGCTCGCGAGCGAAGGCCTTCGCTACGATCTTGCCTTTTCCGTCGCGGGCGTGTGTGCGCCGAGCCGTTCCTGCCTCATCACTGGCATGTATCCGACGTCGCTCGGCACCTGCCACATGCGCTGCAACAATCCGCCGCCTGAGAACGTGAAGTGTTTCTCCGAATACCTCCGCAACGCGGGCTATTACTGCACGAACAACGTCAAAACCGACTACAACTTTCCCGTGCCTGAGAATGCTTGGGACGAATCCAGCAAACAGGCGCACTGGCGTAACCGGCCCAACCCGGATCAGCCGTTCTTTGCCGTGTTCAACTTCACGATCACCCACGAATCCAAAATCGGGACCTTGCCCGACGACTTGGGCGAGAGCGAGCGCAAGTTACTCGTCGATCCGCCGCACGATCCCGACAAGGCGGATTTGCCTCCGTATTATCCCGATACGCCCGTCACGCGCCGTCACTGGGCCCACTATTTTGATTTGGTTACCGCGATGGATCGGCAAGCCGGCGAAGTGCTGCGCCAACTCGAAGAAGATGGACTCGCGGAGAACACCGTCGTCTTCTTTTTCGGCGACCACGGCGTCGGACTGCCCCGCGCGAAACGATGGATGTGGGACTCGGGTCTGCACGTTCCGTTCATCGTGCGCTGGCCGGGGCAAATCGAGCCCGGTACCAGCACCGATCGGCTCGTGAGCTTCGTCGACTTCGGACCCACGGCGCTCTCCTGCGCGGGGGTAACGGTGCCCGGCCACATGCAGGGAATACCGTTCCTCGGTTCGGTCGCCCGGTCGCCACGGGAACTCGTCTTCGCGGCCAGGGATCGCATGGATGAAACCTACGACCTCATTCGCGCCGTGCGCGACAAACGCTATAAGTACATTCGCAACTACGAGCCGGAACGCGCCTACGATCAGTACCTGACCTACCCGGAGAGTTTCCCGGTGCTTCAGGAAATGCGGCGCGTCGAGAAGGCGGGTGAACTCAAGGGACCGGAGACGTTGTTCTTCCGCGACCGCAAGCCGCTTGAGGAATTCTACGATACCGAGACCGATCCGCACGAGCTGAACAACCTCGCGGACTCGGCCGAATACGTGGAGAAACTCGACCGGTTCCGCGATGCCATGAATACATGGATGCGCACGAACCGCGACCTGGGTGCTGTACCGGAATTTGCGCTGGAAGACTGGCTGGAGCATCGGGGAAATGACAGCGTGACGGTCACGGCTCCGAAGTACAACCATCTATCCGATGCGACGAAGACTGTCTACGGAATGCCGGTCCACGACGTGGTCGACCGGCTCAACAGCAACGATCGGCTTACGCGGCTTTGGGCCATCAAGACGCTGGGCGTGTTGGGCGAGGACGCCGAGCCCATTCTCATTCGCGTGCTCGGTGAAGAGGACTCCGCAGTGGCGTTCTGGGCAGCCATGGCCTTGGGGAGCTACGGAGCCCAGTCGCCTGCTTCACTGGAAGCGCTACGCAACGCCAAGGCTGAGGCCGCGATGCCCGTGCGCATTGCCGCCGCGCGAGCGCTCTACCCCATTGATGGCCCGAAGGAAACGATCCCCGTCCTTCTTGCGGGACTGAAAGATCCGAACGGGTTCGTCCGCTTGCGCGCCGCCGAAGCAATCGATCGGTTGGAGATCGACACGCCTGAAGTTCGCGCCGCGCTGGAAGCGACCGAAGGTGATGAGAACCAGTACGTGACCCGCATCGCAAAGCACGCGCTTATGTCGTAACGCCGTTCTCCTTGGCCCACGCATTCCAGGCAGAATCGAGCGCACGCGCGCGCTCAGGTTCTTCGCCGGACAGATCGTGCAGTTCCGTCCGGTCGGCGGCCATGTCGTAGAGTTCCCATTTGCCCGTCTTCGTCGCCACGAGTTTAAGGTCGCCGTGGCGGACGCCTTTGTTGCCGAAGTGCTCCCAGTACAGCCACTCATGCGGTTCCCGCGTGCCGCCGCGGAAGATGGGGGAGAGGCTCTTGCCAACGAGCGGGCGAACCGTCCGGTCATCAAAGGTTGAGGGATAGGCCGCTCCACTGACATCGCAGCAGGTCGCCATGAGGTCCATGATGATCCCCGGTTGCGACGTCATGCCGCCCGGTGCGATTTGGCCCGGCCATCGCGCGATAAACGGAGTTGAGATGCCGCCCTCGTGAATCCAGTGTTTGAACATGCGGAATGGCGTATTACTCGCGTTTGCCCAAGGCCGGTCGTAAGCGACGTAGGAGCCGGGCTCGCCGGGCTTTGTTCCAGGTAGGTTCTGATCCCGTCTACCTCCGAGATCCTCGTGACATCCGCCGTTGTCCGCCAGGAAGAACACGAGCGTGTTCTCCTCTGCGCCGGTGCGGCGCAGCGTGTCCAGTACCCGGCCGATTCCCTGATCCATGCGATCGATCATCGCGGCGTAGACACTCATGAGCAGCGACCAGCGGTCCTTGTCGTCCACGTTCTCCCAGGCAGGCACTTCGGGATCGCGCGGCGATAGTGCCCACGCGGGATCGATCAGGCCCATCTCCTGTTGGCGGGCGTACCGCTGCTTGCGCAGTTCGTCCCAGCCGATGTCGTAGCGTCCGTGATACCGGTCGATATCCTCCGGCCACGCGTGAAGCGGCCAGTGGGGCGACGTGTACGACAGGTACATGAGGAAGGGTTCTTCCCGCTCCTCGTGGTCTTCCAGGCATTCCACCGCGAAATCGGTGAACGCGTCGGTCGCGTAGTAATCGTCGCCTTCCGGCGTGAACGGCGCATCGTCCTTCGCCATCGCGCGGCCTTCGTCCAGGCTCCAGTAACTGCTCGCGCCGCTGATCAGCCCGAAGTAGCGATCGAACCCGCGCTGACGCGGCCAGTGTTCCGGGGCTTCACCCACATGCCACTTGCCGGACATGTAGGTGCGATACCCCGCACCTCGCAACACCTCCGCGATGGTGACGCATTGGTCGTTAAGGTATCCCTGGTACGGCCCTGGCTCCGCGGGCTTGTCTTCACGGCTCACCATCTTGCCCATGCCGGCCTGGTGCGGATACAAGCCGGTCAACAGAGAGGCCCGCGATGGACAGCATCGCGCCACGTTATAGAACTGCGTGAAGCGCATACCTTCATCGGCAAGGCGATTGAGATTGGGCGTGCGGATCTCCGACCCGTAGCAGCCGAGATCGGAATATCCCATATCATCGGCGAAGATGATCAGGATGTTTGGCCGCTTTGTCGAAGCCTCAGCGTTGGCCGCGCCGTGCACACACCCCGGCAACGCCGCCGCCGCGAGACCGCTGCCTGCCACCTGCATGAACTGTCGTCGATTCACGGAGATCCTCCTTGAACGCACTCTTGTACTGCCGCGCTCGCCGAGCGCGGCATCCCGACTCTCGCTACACCACCGCGAACGCCGGCTTCCGCTGTTTCCACTTACCGCGCGTGAAGTCAGGGCACTCCACCGGCATGCTCCCCTTTGCGATCGATTCGCCCGACAAGGGCACCACGCAACTCATCGTGGCCGAGTCGTACACATCAATAGGCGTCTGCGTCTTCTCGCGCACCGCCTTCAGAAACATCTTCACTTCCAGGTAGTCGGTTCCATCGTGACCGCTCTTGCGGCCCGCCTCTTCCAGGTCCTTCCACCACACATGATCGAATTCTTCCTGGTACGGATCGAAGGATTCCCATTGATGACTCTGCGGGCTGCGGCCCTCGATGAATACAGCATTGCGTTGCTCATTGTAGATACCTTGGGTGCCTTGCACGGCCCAACGGTTATCGTAGGGACGCGGTAGCAGGAGATCGTTGTTGATGACGATGGTCTTGCCCATGTGCGTGCGCACGAGGCAGGTCACAATATCGCCCTGCTTGAATTCGTGCGTCGCGGATGGATGATCGGCTCCGTACTTTTCTTTGAAATACGTATTGATGCCCTTCGAACCCGTAGCCATGGCGACCAAGGTCGCGTAGGCGTCGCCGCAGTTGATGTCCAGCCAACTCAACACCGGCCCTTCCCCGTGAGTCGGGTACTGCGCGCAATTGCGCTGGTCCAGATACTCGCCGCTCCAGCGGGGGTTGCCCTCGGGGTCGTAGAACCAGTAGCGGCAGTCGTGGGAATACGAGCAGTGGCAATGCTGAATCTCGCCGAGCAGTCCCTGACGAATCATGTTCAGCACCGCCAGGTTGTCCCGGCGAAAACTCCAGTTCTCCAGCATCATGCAGGGCACGCCGGTTTCTTCCGATGTATTCACCAGCGCCCAGCATTCTTCGACCGTCATCGCAGCCGGCACCTCGACCCCCGCGTACTTGCCCGCCTTCATCGTGTCCACCGCCATGGGCGCATGCCAGTTCCACGGCGTCGCGATGATGACTGCGTCAAGGTCATCGCGCGTGACCATCTCCTGATAAACGTACTCGTCGCGCGTATAAGTCTCCGGCGCGGGACGCCCGGAGTCGGTCACGATCTTGCTCCCCGCGTCGACCGCCTCTTGCCGGATGTCGCAAATGGCCGGGACTTCCACGTCGGACATGAGCGTGAGAAAGCGTAGATGCGCGCTCCCGCGGTTGCCCGTGCCAATAACGCCTACGCGCACCGGCTTGCCGTCCTGCGCGGAGGCTTGCCCGCTCATCAGCCCGGCCGCGGCGATACCCACGGCGGTGCCCGTCCCCAAGAATTCCCTGCGATTCATCTCGTATTGCACGATAGCGACTCCAAAATCTTCGAACGCCTGCGACTCAGTTGTAGGACCCATTCTTGGCCAAAGCGGCGGGACCCTTCAAGGACAATTCGGAATTGTCACGCCGCCGCGTGACGTGCATCGATGGCGAAGGCTCGAAGCCTTCGAATCGCGCAAACCGTGTCGCGCCATCTACAATTCAATCTCAATAACGGATGCAATGGGATCCGGGGCTGTGCTTGGTACCTGAATGACGATACCTTTCTGGGAAGAATCCACACGCAGTGCGTTGCGACTCGAGGTCGCCATCAGGTAAGCAGTTTGGGGTGGACCGGAGGTTAGTGGGATCTGCAACACCCCATCCGCCGGCCAGTCGAATACGTGCACGTACAACTTCCCCGGTTTGGACGTGTAGCGTCCCCAGGCGGGAGGCTCGAAGGGGCTGGCGGTGGTGCCGTAGATAGCTTCACCGTTGACCTTCAGCCATTCGCCGATGGCACGCATGCTCGTGATGCTCTCTTCGGGGATGGAGCCGTCGCCCTTGGGGCCGATGTTGAGCAGATAGTTGCCGCCTTTGGAGACAATGTCGATGAGGTTGCACAACAGGGTCTCCGTCGATTTCCACGCGTGGTCGTGTTCCGAGTAGCCCCACGTCGTGTTCATGGTCATGCAGACTTCCCAGTCCACACCGGGCACACCCGTTGACGGCACCGTCTGCTCGGGCGTCGTGAAGTCGCCCCGTTCCGGTTTCCACTGGTGCAAACGCCCGACGGAATCGTCTTTCTCGATATTTGGAATGGCGTAGAGCCGGTCGTTGGTGATGATCGCGGGTTGCAGTTCCCGCACCATGGCCACCAACTCGTCCGCGCGCCAGAACGGTCCTTCGTTTTCGGGCTTCGAGTAGTCCCACCACAGGATGTCGATCGTCCCGTAGTTCGACGTCAATTCGCGTACCTGGTGATGGAGATACTCAAGATAGATCGCGTGATTCCGCGTGCCGTTCGGCGAGGGTTGTCCATGCAGCGGATGGGGGAGACTGCTCGCCGCGTCGTAGTCGTACTGAGGATGGTGCCAATCGATGACGGAATGATAGAACCCGACGCGCAACCCTTGCGCGCGCACGGCGTCCACGATTTCCTTGCACAGGTCGCGTCCCACCAGATCGTGCGCATCGTAATCGGTTACAGACGAATCGTGCAGAGCAAATCCGTCGTGATGCTTGGACGTAAACACCACGTATTGGCACCCGGCGTCCTTCGCCAGTTGCGCCCAGCCCTCCGCGAACCCTGCTTCTGGCTGGAAGTGGGGGACCGCTTCGTGGGCGTACTCCCACGTGTCGGCCTTCACGCGTTGCTGAATCCATTCCATCCCGCCGCGGTCACCGACGGCTTCGCCTTTCCAGGTGCCGGCCAGCCCGGAGTACAACCCCCAATGCACGAACATGCCAAAGCGCGCCTCGCGCCACCACGACATCCGCGCATCGCGGTCCACCGCTGACTCCTGGGCCGCTGCCATGACACTCAAGCCGCACGCCGCGATGAGAAGCACACAACATAAACGTCGTAAGTGATTCCGCATGATGAATCCCCCTCAAATACTATCGAACGATTAAATCAGTCTCCCCGCGCAATCGCAAACACAAACATCCGCCGAATGTAGCGCAGGCGTCCCCGCCTGCATTCGGACAGCGTCAAGGCCGCCACCCGGGAAGATGCAGGCGAGGACGCCTGCGCTACATCAGGCAAGG
>JAHDWY010000251.1:0-989 GCA_023384315.1 Candidatus Hydrogenedentota bacterium
TCCAACAAACCGGTGATCGGATTGATGCCGGCATTCACCGCCACTTTTTCCCACACGGCCTGGCCTGGAGACTCGGTCAGGTCCAACGCAAAACCCGCCTTCTCCAATGCGCGAGTAGCCGTGTCGACCGAACAGGAAGTCCAAGCGCCCAGACGCGTCGTTCCCGAGGCGGCATGCCGAACGTGTCCTTCGTCAAGCAGCGTTGACGCCTCTGTCGTCACGCCCACCAGCAAGTTCGCACTGCCCACCATGGAACAAAGTGTTTCAATGTTTCCTAAACCGTTCTGGAGAGTCAATACGGCGCTACGCCCATTCAGGCCTAAATTAGCTGTAGAATAAGACTTTACGCACACAATAACCAGATCTTGCCCGTTTGGAACACTTGAAACAACCTTAACATTCTGTGTTTCCACACCGGCCGCTGACTCGACTGTGATCCCCTTGGAATTCAGGCGCCCCGCACGGTCAGCATGGCGATCAACTAGGGTAACGTCCACACCCGCCTTAGCAAGGCGAGCAGCGTAAAGACATCCCATGGCTCCGGGCCCGATTACTGAGATTTTCATAATCCTAATTCCCCACCCCCGCATCAAATTCGGGGTCTCACTCCTCCCCTAGTGCCTTCACGAAGCAGTCTTCAAAACCCGCAACCTTGCGCATGGTGTCCCGAGCGGCATCCGCCGCCGCGCGGTCTTTGTACTCACCCACAAACGCGCGCACGTGTTTTCCATCGGCAGACGGCACGAGATTCACGGTAAAGTCAGTCGCCTCTTCGGTTTCAACCTTGAATCGTTTCGCCCGTTCGAGGTTGTTTGAATCGAAGGACGCCACCTGAACGGTGAATGGCCCCGCTGTGGCGGCTGCATCGGCTTGCGGTGCAGCCTCTGATTCTTCCGGCACAGGCGTGTCCGCTGGCGTTGTGGTCGTCTCCGTTTGTGGCGACGCCGTTTCAGGCACCGACGGCGGTGGTTCAGGGGCGGCAGGCTCTA
>JAHDWY010000251.1:999-6864 GCA_023384315.1 Candidatus Hydrogenedentota bacterium
CGGCATTTCCGGAGCAGTCGGCACGGGTGCGGGCTGCGTCACCGGAGGCGTGTCCTTTGCCGCGGTCGGGGTAGACGGCTCTGAGTTGGGCGTGTCTGGTTTCGGTGACGTGGCTGCGTTACGGTCGCGTCGCGGTGGCGGGGCCGGGATGTACTTCGCGTTCGACTCGCTACGTTTTGCGGGCGAGCCCGATCCCCCGGCCGACGCTACCGTGTCACCCGACTCCGGCGGTAACCTCACGGGCCGCGGCGCAACCTGCCTGCCTTCACCCTGGGAAGCTGCGGTCCCCGCAGGCACTCGCTCCGGAATCTCAGCGGATTCTGAGTTCGACGCCACCGGAGCGGAACTCGTATCGCCGGTGAACCGCTGAACCAGGATGCCGGCGATAAAGAGCGCGCACATCAGCAGCAGCAACGCACAGATCGCCATAACGAGCTGATAAGAGGAAAGCTGAAGGGCGGGTTGTTCCTTGGTACCCCGCGCGCGATTTCTATTCGGATTGCCCATGGTCGGTTTGCGCCACTTCCTCGGGTTGCGCGGCCTCTTCGTTCTCAGCCGCCTCCAATGCACTCAACTGCTCAACGAGCCGCGTACGGCCCTGTTCCATTTCCGCAAAGGTGAGATTGGGGTCCCTCACTTCAATCAGCCGATTGTTAATACGGTCCGTAAAAAGGGCAACGCGACTGTCGCCATCCCCTTCGGCCGATTCCTTCACATGCCGAAAGACTTTTTGCCGGCGCAACAACTGGGCGGCGAGAAACGCCTTCGCCAACTCTACCCGATCGGCTGACTCCACCGCATCGTAAAAGAGCTTGCGCAGCGGCGAATACGCTTCTTCTGGTTCCTGCTCGGCCACGCGGGGGTCGATATACTCCGTTTCCCACACGGCCAGGGCGCTGCTCGCCATCTCCGGCTCGAAGGATTCACGGGCAAAATCGAGCCGCACCAAGGCCTGGTTTTCAATCTTCACCATCGACACGACGGTTTCACCATGCTCGAACGACCGTTCGGTCGCCGCGCACTCCCGTCCAGGTTTGCCAATTCGAATTTCCATATGAGACTACTTGCTGCTCCCCGATGACGCGGGCTTTCTCGCTCCAACAATACCCCCGCCAATTTTAAGCAGATCGACCAGTATTTTTCTAGGGGCGTCGATTACGCGAAATGCTTCGTTCGCCGCTTCCAGGGCTCCGCTCACCAACGTTACGTGTACGGGGGGCGTTTCCGCAAGGGAACTAACCGGTTTGAACGTAGGCCCGGAAAGCGTAAAGGCCAGTTCTATATCCTGCTGTGCCAGACGATGCCCCTGCACGTTGAAGTTCTCCGCGAGCAAGGGAATGCGTTCCGCCGCGTCGGGCGTAACGGCAATCTGAATATCGTAGTTCATATCGCCGTCGGTGACGAATTGCCCACTCGCCTGCATGCGCATCGCGTCCGAGGTCAGTTCGATACGTGGCGTTCGTACCACATCTTTCTCGAACTCCACATCGGCTTCAAGCGACGAAAACTTCAACGACGGCGGGAGGGAGGAGACCTCGGAAGATTCCATCTGCTGCTCCAACATGGCCAGCAGGTAGTCGGCACTGAACTGCCCTTCGCCCATCGTGAAGTACCCTTTGCCTTGCAAGGTTCCGGGATCGTCGCGATCCTGGGAGTAGGCGATCTTGCCCGACATGTTCCCTCGGAACACGTGGGGCAGGTCCAGCGTATCCATCATGTACGCCGCCGGGATCCCTTCCCAACTGGCCTCCGACTCGAACGAGTTTTGTTTCCGATAGTTCCGGTAGGAGCCGCTCACCTGCCCCTCGTCAACAACGGCTTCATAATGGCTCAGCCCGACCTCGGTTAGTGTGGCGAATCCTTCGCCCGTGAAGTTCGTGCCACGCCACGGCGGGACTGTCAACTGCTCGGCTGCGATCCGGTACGTCCAGCGCCGGTCCACGGGCGGATACTTCTCGAAATCCCGCTCGAGCGGCGCAAACCACTTTCCGCCCCGTATGGGAGGGGTCTCTCCGGACTCCACCTGGATCGTCAGTTCCCCGGTCTCTTCCGAACCGCTGACCATCCCGCCTTCGAGACGAACGCCTTTCAGCGCGATAGGAACTTCGCTCGTGTCCGCCTGGAGGGAGATTCGATCGATATCGCAGGTGAACCGGGAACGCCAGCCATCGGTGCTGGCTTCATCCCGCTCCCAAACGTAGGTGCCGTTGGAGCCTATGCCTCCCGTGATGGTGTACGGGAGCGGAAGGCATTTGCCCACGGACACCACGTCCACGGACTCCGACCGCGCCTCGGCTTGTTTCAGGCGCCATTTCCCGCCGTCATGTTGCAGACTCGTCGTCCCCGCGAGTTCCGTTCCCGCGATGAGACCCCGGACTGTGCATTCGAAGGACCGGCGCGGGGTGAACGTGCCCATAACTTGCCCGTTAGCGCCGATACCGACGGGCTTGAGAAACCACCAGCGATACCCGATCTCCGTCTGAGTCGCGTCGATGTCCGCCTCGAACTCGACTTTCTTTTCGGTGAACTTCACTTTCGCGTTAATCGCACCGCTTCCCGCAAGTTCCGCGTTGCGAATGGTGCTGGCAAGTTTCGAGTCCTCGATGGCGGTCAACGACCCGGCGACCGTGGCGCTTCCTGTCTTCGTATCGAGATCGTAGCTCCCGGTTAACATCATGGGCTGCCCCATGAACGTGGCGTTGAGCGGGTTGACTTGGACCGCGCCCGCTTCGAGCGTCACCCGCCCGGCCAGCCCCGTTGCCTCCAGCCCCGTGCTCTTGTGCACGATTTTGCCATCGAGCACAGGGATCGTTCCGCTGGGCTGTTTACTCTCGGAGTCCCACGCCACCTCAAATCGGCCCAACCGAAGCTCGCCCCCGGGATAGGTTGAATCGGTAGGCCGGAACGTCATCGCCCCGCCTTGCGCAGCGGCCACCGTCCGAATGACGGGGTTCTCGGTTGTGCCCGTGAGGGTCAACATGCACTCTTCCAGTTCATCGACGGTGTACTCGATTTCGCCAAACTGCTCCAGGCGATCTGCCAAAACGGAACTCAGGATTTCGCGTACGGGCAATCGGGACGATGTGAATGTCAGGTCCAGCACGGGCGCCCCATTGCTGAATGCAACGGAGCCGCTGAGGTTTCCTGCCAACGTTTCGGTATCCGCGCTGGCCATACTCAACCGCAGCGTCCGGGTATCCGGGCGGTACGTCCCGTAGGCACTTAGCGCCCCAGTCACAGGGGGCAGATAATCGGGCTGGTCTCGCACTTGAAGGTCTTCGAACAATGACTCCAGCGACAGGGAGATCGAGCCATTCTCGTTGCCGGCGAGCCGGGCAATAGGCGCCGCCGAGCCGGTCCGTACAATGCGCTGGCTGGCGGGCAGGAACACATTCACGTCCTCGGCGGATATCTCATCGCACTGAATCCGCAAGTCGAAGCTCGTTGCCGACGAGTACTGAACGTCGATGTTGAAGCCCTTGTCCTCGTCGCCGGCCAGATCCCCGTTGATCGTGCCGGTCACCGACGACGACCCGGTGAGCCTTGCGATGTCGAGATTCAGCGAAGTCAGCTCAAGTCGGGTATCGCGGACTACGTTCTCGACGACGAGGGTACACCCCGAACCGGTCAGTCGAAAGGGGATTCTTGAACCAGCGCGTTCGCTGCCAGACGGTACGTCTGGTGAGAACCAGGGATTGGCCGGGTCTCTACGAACACGAAACGCCGCACCATCCAACCGGATATGCTCGACCGAGATTTCACCCGCCAGAAGGTCCAGCAGATCGATGTAGACGACCGCTTCGGGTGCGGTCACGTGGAATTCGCCGTACGACGCTGTCGGATATCGCAGTGCAACCCCTTCCGCCCGCAGTCCGCGAAGTCCGAACGCGGTGATCTCTTCGACTTCCAGGTGGGCACCCGTACGGGTGCGAGCCGTTTCCAGAAGAACACCCCGCAACCCCTCAAGACGGTATTTGGCATACAGGGCTCCACCGGCCACAACCGCAGTCAAGACCAGCAGACCCACTAACCACAGTCGGGAATAGCGGGACGCCGCGACATTCGACTCGTCCATACTACGCGGGGTATCAACTGCTGGCGTTCGTCTCGGCCGGAACCTCAGCCGCCGGTTCGTCCGATTCGATCCAATTGAGCCCCTTCTCCTTGATTATCTGCGTTCGGAGCTGATCGGCGATTTCCGGGTTATCCCGAAGGAATTGGCGCGTGTTCTCTCGTCCCTGGCCCAAGTTCTCGCCATTCATGGAGAACCAGGCTCCGCTCTTCTGGATGAGCTTGCTTTCGACGGCCAAGTCCAGCAGATCACCCTCCCGGGAAATGCCTTCGTTGAACAGTATATCGAATTCCGCCTGGCGGAAGGGAGGACCCATCTTATTCTTCACGACCTTCGCCCGAACCCGGTTACCGACGTCCTGGTCTCGCTCCTTGATTGTGGCGATTCGGCGCACGTCGATCCGCATACTCGAGTAGAACTTCAGCGCGCGGCCTCCGGTGGTGGTCTCCGGGCTGCCAAACATGACCCCAATCTTCTCACGAATCTGATTGATGAAGATGACCAGGGTCTTGGAACGGCTGATCGATGCGGTGAGCTTGCGCAGGGCCTGCGACATCAGTCGGGCCTGAAGACCGACGTGGGTATCACCCATTTCGCCCTCGACTTCGGCCTTTGGAACCAACGCCGCGACCGAGTCGATGACGATCACATCCACCGCGTTGCTCCGCACGAGCGTTTCGCAGATCTCCAGTGCCTGCTCCGCCGTATCCGGCTGCGATACCAAGAGGTTATCGATATCGACGCCTAACCGGGTCGCAAAGGTGGGGTCCAGCGCATGCTCCGCGTCGATAAAACAAGCGATGCCGCCGGCCTTCTGTGCGTTCGCAACCACATGGAGCGCAAGGGTCGTCTTACCGGACGACTCCGGGCCGAAAACCTCGACCACACGGCCGCGCGGCATCCCGCCCACGCCCGTGGCAATATCCAGCGAAAGACTGCCTGTGGATATGGCAGGCGCGCGCCGATCGAAATGATCATCTCCAAGTCGTACCAGCGTTCCGCGACCAAACTGCTTCTCGAGTTGTGAAACCGCGATATCCAGGGCCTTGCCCTTCGGATCGGTCTTCGTGTCAGCCATCGGAGTTCTCCTTCAGAGATACTGAAAATCTTTTCACTTTCCGTATACTACACACAGCCCCGCGCTCTGTCAAGTAGTATTCTCGGCAGGAAATCGCACCGCTCCATTCTAGTCCCTTCCATGAAGAAAGTCCAAGCTATTCGTATATCCGCCGATACGCTCCGATTCGCACCGCCCCCGGATCGATTCCCCGCTCCGAACATGGCCCTTGACCCGATCCGCCAAAACACAAGGAGATTTTCCCAATTGGATCATGAAGATACCCAAAGGGACCTTGGACGTCCTCGCCCTGGGTCCCACGGCTATGACCGCAGGCTGTCCAGCAATACTTCTTGGGCGGGGACGCCAGCGACAGGGGACGTACTTTCACACGCTTCGGATCTTGGCGCTTTGGATTTCGAATCTGATCGCGCCTCGCTGAACTCTGCTTTGCAGCGTACGCAGTCGATGCAGGGGGAAGTACAGGATGAGCCAGCGAAAGCGGAAGGGGGGAGTACACCGGGAAATCCGCCCGCAACGTTTGCGTTCCGACTGTTTCGGTAGTTTATATACAAAGACCGTTATATACACAGTTCGCTCGAAGGCAGCAGATTTGTAAGTGAATTAATCACGACATGGTTGTTCGAGAGCCCAACGCCGCAATGTATGGCAGAATGGACTTAGAATATTGACAGTATTCCAAGACCACTCAGAGTAAATTATCTACGACTTTCTC
>JAHDWY010000252.1 GCA_023384315.1 Candidatus Hydrogenedentota bacterium
TCGCTACCATGACCACCTACTGGGATCGCCGATCGTTTCTGAAATCCATGGCGGCCATGGCCGCGGCGGGCATGTTGCCGGAAATGACGTGGGGACAAGCCCCGCTGAATCTGCATCCCGTGCCGCGACCGAAACAGCCGGTACTCGTGCGTGGGGCCTTCTTCTATCCGCCGGAGCAGGTCGTGCTGGACGGCAAGAACGAGGACAATTGGGCGCCGCACAACTGGTTCACGTGGCCGGGCAATCAGTTCAAGCCGGAAGAGCAGCAGGCCAAGTTCATGGCGAAAGTGAGCGAGCTTGCCGCGCCGCTGGACTTGAACCTGGTTATTGACGAGCAATCGATCTACACAGACGAAGCCATCCAGGCGTTCATCACCGACATCCAGGCAACGAAACCCGAGGCGCTGCTCCTCTTCAATTTCTGGAACAGTTTCAGCAAGAAAATCGAGCCGATCCTCGACGCCTTTGAAGGGCCGATCATCCTGTACCACCCGCTCGGCGCAAACCATCAATTGCCGCCGGAGCGGTTTCGCACGGAGCCCAGCATGCAGTACATCCACTCCATGGAGAATTGGGACGCGCTCGAACGCGGGTTGCGCTGTGTCCACGCCAAGACGCGCATGCGCCAAAGCCGGCTGTTGCGCGTTTCGGGAAAGCTCGAAGCGGAAGCCGACGACCACGAAGCCTTTTTCGATATGCCCATCCACGGTGTGCCTGCCTCGTTCTTCAACGACCGCTTCGACGCCATGGCGGCCACCCCGGAAATGCAGGCCCTCGCCGATGCGATCCGTGGCGGCGCGACATCGATCACGGATTTGCAGGACGAGGTGTTTATCGACGCCATGCGCGCGCATGCCACCGTGCTGCAAATGATGGAAGAATTCGATGCGGACGCCATCACCATCGAATGTCTCTTCCTCAAGCATCGCAAGCCCTGCATCAGCTTCTCGCTGTGCAACGGGGCTATGGTTCCCTGCGGTTGCGAAAACGATTTGAACTCGTCGCTGACGCAGATGTTGGGCGCGAATCTCTTCGGCCGCGGCGGCTTCCAGCACAACCCCGAATACGACACGGAGGAAAACCTTTACTTCGGCTCCCATTGCACCTGCCTGACGAAACTGCGCGGAGCCGGCGACACCGACGCCCCCTATGCGTTGCGGCCCTTCTTCCATCAGATGCCCAAGACCGTCGCGCTCGACGTCATCTGGCCCGCGGGCGAACGGGTGACACTGTGCAAGTACAACACGGACGAACACCGATTGGACGCCTGGGCAGGCGAGCTGATCTCGTCGCCGACCTGCCCGCCCACGGGCGGTTGCGCCACGCGTGTGCTCGTGAAGTTCGATGACGTGGATGACGTATGCACAACCTATCCGGGGCCGCATCCGGTGCTGTACGCCGGCGACTTTGGAAGGCAAGCCAAAACCTTCGCGGATCTCTATCAATTGGATTTGCGCACGAACGCGTAGCGGAAAGGCGACAATAGCATCGATGTCCGCGCCATCGGTATGGGACACCGGCGGGGTGGAGTTGGTCACTCGAGCAGGTCGAGAATCCAGTGCCGCAGTGCGTCACGTTCCGGAATGTCGCGCAACACCCACGTGTCGGTGTGGTTGCGGTAGGGAACGGGTTGAAAGGTGAAGTCCCCGCCGGGATACGCCGTGGCTAAGAAATCGCGCGTCGTGTCCACACTGCCTTCGTGGCTGATGAACTGGGGCCGATCTCCCAGTCGCTGCAATCGTGCCATTGCGGACGTGCGATCGGAGCCTTCATAAGGCCACGCCTTCACACCGTCATAGTGGCTATGGCAGATGAACGCGCACCAGAGTGCGGCAATCGCGTCGTCGTGAAGTCCAATGAAGTTGCACGCGATCGATCCGCGGGAGAACCCGGTGAGAACCACCTTCGACGGATCACCGCCATACGCTCCGCAAATGCGCGGCACCGCGCGTTTGCAGTAGGCAACGGTGGCCTCGACGTCGCCCCACCACTGCAACTGGTTGCGCTGACCATCCGCGCTCACATACGGCAGACAAACCCAAATGAACCCTTCGCCTCCGCTGATGCCGTAGCCCAGGCTGCAATCTTCGACCTTTCCCGTACACACGTCGCCATAGTCGTTCGTGTAGGGACCGTTGCCCGCGTACTCGACGATCACAGGGTACCGCTCACCCACGCGCCAGTCCGTGGGGAGATACAGCGCATGGTAGACGTCCGTCCCTTCGTATTCCGGGGCCGTTTGGCGGACACGCGCGCCGGGCTGCGGATCGCCTTCCGTCATGGGCGGAGGCGACAGATCCGGTTCTACGGCTCGGATGTCCGGCAGTTCAGACGCCTGCGCCGAAATGACCGAGAGTAATGCCGCAATCATGACAATCATTTAGGAGTCTCTCGTTGTTTACAGCCCGCGGAACGCTGCGTTCCGCGGGCTTCGGTATTGCTCATTCCCTAAAAGTAGTCATCCCGGAGTGCGCCGTCAAACCGTTTGGACCGCAGGCAGCACCGTTTGAAAGCGGCGTCCCGACCCGCAGGGGCACAGGTCGTTGCGGCCGAGCTTCTCGGAAAGTTCCTTGCCGTCACCAACGATTCGGCGTCCACGCTTCACGCGTGTCTCGGACGGATAGCCTTTCCGGCGCTTACTGGTGTTCTCGTGGTGGAAAGGAGTCGGACTTCTTGCTGGACATGATGCACCTCCAATCGTGTCTGGTCACGGCGGAATGCCGTGCGTCTTCCACGGTAGGATGGCCTATGCGCATTGGAAGCGCGGCGCGTTTAGTGGGCAATCGCCGGAAATGGCGCTACATCGGCGTACGCGGCGCCAAGAAGCGTGCGTGCGTACAACGCGTCCATCCGAATCTGATACTCTTGCACCGGAAAGGGGGAAACATGAAGTCAAGTGATGCACCGACCTTAAAAAACCGTATACTCACCAGAATCGCCGGCCCCGCCGTGCTGGCCGTCATGGGCGCGTTCAATGCCCAGCCCGAGGAATCCGTCATCGCGCAGAACGGCACCACTGCCTACCAGATCGTGTTGTCCTCGTCCGCGCCGGAGCCGAGCCCCTCGGAGCGCCGGGCCGCCGAGGAACTCCAGACCTATGTCGAACGGGTGACCGGGGCTAAGCTACCCATTTTCGACGCACCGCCCGCGAACGCGATCGCGCCGACCATCGTCTTGGGCGCGGGTCCCGCCGCCCAGACGCTGGGCGTCAACCCCACGGCGGACGATCTTGGCGAGCAGGGATACGTCATGCGGACGGTGGCGCCGCACTTCGTCATTGCCGGGACGCCCGCGGCCGGCACGCTCTATGGCGTATATGATTTCATCGAGCAATACCTCGGTGTCCGGTGGTATGCCCCGGGCGTGATAAAGACGCCTCACCTGGACGCGCTCCCCTTGCCGGATGTGGATGTACTGGTCCAACCCGCCTTCGCGTGGCGCAACGCAAGCTATGCATGGCCGGGCCGGGACGCGGATTTCGATTCCCACCTGCGCAACAACGCGGGCAGCGGAGGACCCGACAACCCCTTTGGCGTTGAGTACGCTTTCGACGGAACTTGCCACTCGTACTTTCGGTTTATCAGCCCCGGCGAGTACTTCGAAGAACACCCGGAGTACTTCTCGGAGATCGGAGGGGTTCGGCGCGCGGAAGAAACGCAATTGTGCCTTACCAATCCTGAGGTCCTCGAAATCGTGACCGAAAAGATGCTCCAACGCATGGCCGACATGCCCGGCGTGCGCCAGCACAATTTCTCACAGGAGGACTGGTACAACTACTGCGAGTGCGAGAACTGCCGCGCCATGTACGAGCGGTATGGCTCGACCGGCGCAACCCAGTTCTGGTTCGTCAATCAACTGGCGGAGCGAACCTCCAAGCAGTATCCCGACAAGCTAATCGGCACGCTCGCCTATACCTTCACCGAAGAACCGCCCCAGGGAATGACGATGCACCCCAACGTGGCGGTGTGGCTGTGCCACATGTTTCCGTCCTGCGACAGCCACCCCATCGCGACCTGTCCGCTCGACGCCGAATACAAGCGGCGCGCGGAGATTTGGGCGGAGAACTGCGATCACCTCTATCTGTGGCACTACATCGTCGATTTCGCCCATTACTTCAACCCGTTCCCGAATTTCCGCGCCATGGCATCCGACTTGCGCTTCTATCACGACATCGGCGCGGAGGGCATTTTCTTGCAGGCCATGGGGCACGGTGGCGGCGGCGGGGAGTTCGCCCTGCTGCGCGGGTACTACGGCATGAAGCTGCTCTGGGATCCGGACCAGGACCCGGACGCCATTCTTCAGGACTTCCTGCAAGGCTACTACGGCGACGCGTGGGAGCCCATCTGGTCGTACATCACCATGTTGCACGACAAGGTCTTGAACGAGAACATCCACATGCACCTCTACACCAATCCCGCACAGGGCTATTTGCCCGACGGGTTGGTCGCGACCGCAAACGATCTCTTCGACCAGGCCGAAGCGGCGGTCCAAGACGATTCCGAACTGTTGGAACGCGTTTGCGTGGCGCGCATGCCGGTCACTTATGCGCGCATTTTCCCGCGCAACGGCTACACCCTCGAGAACGGCAAGCTCCGTTTCCTCGGTGATATGGCCGACATGGACGAAACCACGGGTTTCATTGAACGCATGAAGGCGCATGGCTTCGAGACGATTCGCGAGTGGGGCGGCGACCCGCAGCAACTGACGATGTGGGCCTTCGCGGGAATGATGGGCGTGCCCTACGAACGCATCGAGAGCGAGCATCTCATGGTGGACGTATTACCGGCCTTCGGCGGCCGCGCATTGCGGGTCATTCATCGGGACTCCGCGGAATGCGTCACCGCGTACAACACAACGCGCACCCTGTTCTTCCCCTTTGCGGGCGGCGAGGAAACCCGGATGGGTACCACCTTTGAAGCGACTCGGGGCACTTCCCTCGTGCCGTTCACGGTGGAAGAACGAGGCGACGATCGCCTTTCACTTGTCGCGGATTTCCAGGACATCACGTTGCGCCGCATCCTCACGCTGGAACCGGGCGCGGCGGTGCTGACCGTAACCAACGAGGTCGAGAATCGAAGCGACAAGCCGACGGTCATCCTCATTCGGAGCCACCTGGAACTCGACCTTGGCAGCCTCATGCGGACCGAGGTTGCGTTCATCAACAAGGCCGGCGAATCGGTTGCGCGCGGCATGCAGCCGATTGTCGACGGCCTCCGCGAAGGTGAAGCTTATCGGGACCAGAATGCCCCCAACGGCGTCTGGTCGTTCACCGGAAGCAAAGGCCTCCAGGTGACGCAACACTTCGATCCCAATCAAGTGGATTACACGTGGCTGTGCGCGTATCCGGCTTCGCTGGAAGCGCTCGAAACCGAAGTGTGGGCGAAGAGTGTTACGCTGCCGCCGGGCGAAACCATGACGTTTACCACAGCGTTGGAAGTCGGGTACGAGAGTCCCGCCCAGTAGAGAAACAACATCGCCCCGGCACGCGTGAACGTGCCGGGGCGATGTCTTTAATCTGATCTTGCCTACTTGGCGTTGTACGCTTTCTCGAAGGAATCCACGAGATCGCGAAGTGCCGTCACATTCGCGAGGTCCGTGGTCTGCTTGCACTTCATCGAGGTTACAAGCATTTTGTGACACAAGGTGAGGTGATTCACATAGGTCTCGTTCGCGGTGGCGTCGTCGCTCTCAGGCGTCTTGATGCGCTGCTGAAGGAAGTAGTAGGTGATGATCTCGGCGAAATCGTCGGAATGATCTTCCTTGTTCATCACCCAGCGCACCAACTGGTTCGCATGTTCGCCCGGTTCGGACGACAACTCGTTAATCTGGTTCATGGACTTCTCGATGGTCGTAATGTGTTCGCGCAGTTCCGTGAAGCGCGCGGGGTCATCAAAGATCCCGCAGGGGATCTGACAGTGCGCGAACGTCACCTGCGGAACCCACAGCACGGCCGCGATAGCGACGGCTCCCAATGCGACGGCCGCACCCAATAGCTTCTTGCGATTTGTCATTGCAGGCTCCTCCTTTGTTGCATGAGTTGCAGCGAGTCCGGCCGGATGCCGGTGGCGATGAACGACATTGAGGGAGATAGAACACCATACAGCGGAGCAATAGTCAAGATCGGCGGCTCCACGCGCCATGTTGCGGCAAATGGATTGGAAGGAATACAGTGAATGGACGAACTGCAAGGATCCTGGATATGCACGGTTCCCAGTGGATCGATCTCGCGCTGCCAGTGTTGCTGTGCCTTGTGAACGCCCCGGAAGCCGGCGTGCTGCAGACGGAGCGATTCGATGCTGCCCCCGCCTGGGTCGGATGGAACAACCGCAGCACCGCGTTCGAAACGCGTGCAATTGAACAGGATTTCGGATATGCGGCGGAACGATCGGTGGGCGATCACCCTGGAGCAATCGGTGGTCTCGTGACACCCGTCGGAGTTCCGGCGTATTACGCCCGGCCAGTGAAATCCTCCGGATTCGACGAGCCCCTCTCGGCATCGGGAACGCTGCGTGTCGAACCTGGCGCCGGCAATACCCTGTTTGGATTCTTCAACGCCGGCACGCTGAACGAGTGGCGTACACCGAATACCGTCGTCTTTCGGATTAATGGTCGCGGCGAAGTTTTTCACGTCCACATTGAGTTCGCCACCGCCAAATGGCGCGCGGGCGCTTCCGTGATCGGCCGATACGATTCTTCCGCGGACCGCATGTATCCGCTGGAGATTCCCAGCGGAGGCACTCATACGTGGTCGATCGCATACGATCCGGAAAGGGCCGGCGGCCGCGGCGAAATCGTTGCCACCTTCGACGAGCACCGTGCCGTCTGCCCTCTTGCGGACGGGTTCAAGA
>JAHDWY010000253.1 GCA_023384315.1 Candidatus Hydrogenedentota bacterium
AGTAGTGCCGCGTACAACAGTCCCCGCGCCGGGGTGATCCAGCGGCGGTAGAACTGGGGCGTATCGGTTTCGAATTCAAAGAGGTCGAGGACGAATAGAAGCGGGATCCCCAACAGCGTCGCGAAGGGCGGCATAGGAATGGACGTGGCGAGGTTGCCGAAATCGGCGACCAGGGTAATGGTGTAGTTCCAGATCTGCTCGAAAGACCGCGCGCGGAAGAGCAGCCAACCGTAACACACGACCTGGAAGAACAACGCGGCTTTGATCCCCCGGACAATGTGCGCGCCGAAGGACTTCGGCTCGGGCTCGTGCTTCGCGAAGGGCCGGTGAATGCAGAGTATCCCGCCCTGGAAGATGCCCCATAGTACGAAATTCCACGCGGCGCCGTGCCAAAGCCCGCCGAGCACCATCGTGGTCATCAGGTTGCGGTAGGTCTGCCGGGTGCCGTTCTTGTTGCCGCCGAGGGGGATGTAGAGGTAGTCGCGCAGCCAGGTGGACAAGCTGATATGCCAGCGCCGCCAGAACTCGCTGGGGTTCGTGGCGAAATAGGGGAGACGGAAGTTGGTCATGATGTCGAAGCCGAGGAGCTTGGCCGTGCCGCGTGCGATGTCGCTGTATCCGGAGAAGTCGCCGTAGATCTGCAACGCGAAGAGATACGTCGCCAGGATGACGTCCGCCCACGTGACCGTTCCGCTGGCGTTGTAGATGGCGTCCACCGACTGCGCGACGCCGTCGGCGATGACGACCTTCTTGAAGAGTCCGAAGGCGATGAGGTAGAGGCCGCGCGTGGTTTGATCCCAGGTGATGGTGCGTTTCGTCAGCACTTGCGGAAGGAGATGGCTGGCCCGCTCGATGGGTCCGGCCACCAATTGGGGGAAGAACGAAACGAACAGAGCGAAATCCAGGAAGCGGTCGGTAGGCTCCAGTTTACGGTTGTACACATCGATGGTGTAGCTCAGCGTCTGGAACGTATAGAAGGAGATGCCGACGGGGAGTACGATGGAAAGCGTGGTCCAATTGACGGACATGCCAAACCATCCCATCATTTCCGCGAAGGAATCGGCGAAGAAGTTGAAGTACTTGAAAATGCCCAGCATGCCAAGATTGGCCACGATCGATGCCATAAGCAGCTTGCGCCGGGCGCTCGGGTTATCCGCGTCGCGGAGGCGCAGCCCGACGAAATAGTCCACAAAGGTCGAAATGAGCATGAGGCTCAGGAATCGCCAGTCCCAAGCGCCGTAGAAGATGTAGCTGGCGATGAGCAGCATGATGTTCTGCCCGCGGTGCGACAGCAGGCGGTAGAGCCCATAGACGACGATCAGAAACACCGCGTATTGGATGCTCGCGAAACTCACCGCGTCGTACTCCTGAATTCTGCGGGAATGGCGATTCGCGCGCCGGTGGCGACGTCATACCATTCCACGTCGGCGAGCGCCCGCGCCAGGACCGCGCCATCCTGGATACGAGTCATCTCGAAATACCGCGTCGCGGCATCGTCCCGCGATTCGAGCCAGGTGGCGATTTCGAGGTCGTCGCCCAGCAAGGCGGAAATCTTGTATTCGATCCGGTGCCGCGTGACCCGCATGGCATACCCGGCCTCGCGCATTCGCGAGGGCGGCCAGCCGACTGCCATGGCCGCTTCCACTGCGGAATCCTCGGCGTAGGCCAGGTAGACGGAATTGTTCACGTGCTGGGCCGGATCGATGTCGCGCCATTCCACGCGCCGCCGTTGGGTAAAGACACCCACGGAGGGCCGTGGCGCCTCGGGAAAGCGTTCGCGGGGCGGCAGGTCCTCGGACAGGCCGTCGGGGAAGAAACGTGCCTTGAACTCGTCGGGAATGCGCGTAAGCCGTCCCCGAGCCGCATCGAGGTACACCCATTCCGTCCCCGCGTGGGCAACGAGTTCCCCGCTGTCCGGAAGGGTCAGTTGATAGGCGCGCCGGGAAACGGCCTTGCGGAAATTCTCCACCCAAGTCATGACGCGCACGGAATCGCCATACCGGAGCTGGCGCAGGTACTCGATCTCCGTGTCCCGGACCATCCACGTGGTCCCGTGACCGGCGTACCATGCCGCGTCGAAACCCAGCGAGGCCGAGGCGTCCATAGCCGCTTCCTGGATATAGCGGAGGTAGTTTGTATAGTAGACGTTTTCGTACGCGTCACATTCGTAGTGGCGCACGCGAAACGTTCGTTCCAGACTAACCGTCATTCCTTCCGCTTTCTTGTGCAATCGCGCCGCCCGTCCTGGTCAGGGAGTGGCCGCGCATTTTTCGTGGATTCATTCCACAAGGCAATCACCGCGCTGGGCGCAATCATAAAGGAAAAGGGTGGGTTATAGAAAACGCGATACCAAGGCGTAGCGTAGGCAGAATGCGAACGGCCGTTCTTTGAGAATATTCTGTCATTTCGTATCCGCTGCCAAATAGTTGAGAAAAGTCGGCCACAAAGAAACGCAAAGAACGCAAGAGAGGGACTCGTCCTCCCTTTTTTGCGTTCTTTGTGTTCCTTCGTGGCTAATTTATGGTCGCATTGCACCTTTCGATCCCGTGTAAAGTCCTACATCCACGAGGCTGGTGCGGGAGGCTGGAGGGAGTACACATCGGCGGCCTTTGTTCAGTATACTCACGGTTCCTCCGCAAACAGCGCTGTTGGACGCGCGCTTCGGGGTAATCGCAGGACTTGGGGTTCGGAGAGGTTCATGCAGGTTTTGGTCGTCATGGGGACGCGGCCGGAGGCCATCAAGATGGCGCCGGTCGTGAACGAATTGCGAAGCCGTTCCGGTTTCGACGTGCGGGTATGTTTGACCGCGCAGCATCGTGAGCTGCTCGATCAGGTGATCGACGTGTTCCAGATCCACGTGGACCGCGACCTTAACCTGATGCAGCCCAACCAGACGATCTCGGACATCACGAGCCGCGTCCTGCTGGAGATGGGCCGGGTTCTGGACGAGGACAAACCGGACGTGGTTCTCGTGCATGGCGACACGACGACGACCTTCGCCACGGCACTTGCGGGTTATTACCACAACGTTCGCGTCGGCCACGTGGAAGCCGGGCTGCGCACGTACGATAAGTACCGGCCCTTTCCGGAGGAGATCAACCGGCGGCTGGGGGATGCCCTTTCCGACTACCACTACGCGCCGACCGAGACGGCCGCGGCGCATTTGCGCAGCGAACGCATCCCGGAGAAGCACATCGTCGTCACGGGCAACACCGTGATCGACGCCTTGCTCGATGTGGCGGGGCGACCGCACACATTCGACGACCCGTTGCTTTCCGAAGTAGGCACGCAGCGGCGATTGATCCTGGTGACGGCGCACCGGCGCGAAAGTTTCGGCGAGCGGTTCGACCAGATGTGCCGGGCGATGCGCGACCTGGTGCATGCGAATGACGATGTGGAGATCCTGTATCCGGTGCATCCGAATCCGAACGTGCGGCGGGCAGTAGACGAGATATTGAAGGGCGAAGAACGCATTCACCTCATCGAGCCCCTCGATTACTTACCCTTTGTCCATGTCCTCAAGAAGGCGTACCTCGTTCTCACGGATTCGGGCGGCGTACAGGAGGAGGCTCCGTCCCTTGGCAAACCCGTGCTTGTCATGCGCGAGGTTACGGAACGTCCCGAAGCGGTCGATGCCGGTACCGCGATGCTGGTCGGCAATACGTACCAGGGGATCGTGGAGAATGTTCAACGGCTGTTGGACGACGCGCCCGCGTACCGGCGAATGGCGAACGCGGTGAATCCGTACGGCGACGGCCTTGCCAGCAGGCGAATCGCGGGGCATCTGAAATCGGTAGGAGTATGACGCAATGAAACGTATCTGCGTGATGGGACTGGGGTATATCGGACTTCCGACGGCAAGCGTGCTGGCGACGAACGGGTATCAGGTGTTGGGGGTCGACGTGGGCGCCCGCATCGTGGAGACCGTGAACGCGGGGAACATCCACATTGAGGAACCGGGTCTGCATACGGTCGTGCGCGCGGCTATCGGTTCGGGGAATCTTCGCGCATCGCTCGAACCCGAGAAGGCGGATGTCTTCTTCCTCGCGGTGCCGACGCCGCTCACGGCCGACAAGAAGGCGGACATGAGTTACGTCTGCCAGGCGACCGAGCGTATCGTGCCGTTTCTGGAGAAGGGCAACCTCGTCATTCTCGAATCCACATCGCCGCCCGGCACCTGCCGCGACATGCTCAAGCCTATCCTGGAGAAGTCGGGCCTGGAAGTGGGGAAGGACATTTATCTCGCCCACTGCCCGGAACGCGTGTTGCCCGGCAAGATTCTCAAGGAATTGATCGAAAACGACCGCGTCGTCGGCGGATTCGATACGTTGTCCGCCCAGTTGGCGAGGGACATCTATGCGAGTTTTGTTGAAGGCGAAATCTTCCTGACGGACGTGACCACCGCGGAGATGGTCAAAGTCATCGAGAACACGTTTCGCGACGTGAACATCGCGCTGGCCAACGAAGTGGCGCTGCTCTGTGAGTCCTTGGGGATTGATTTTGGCGACGTCGCGCGCCTGGCCAACCGGCATCCCCGCGTCAATGTCCACACCGCGGGCCCCGGCGTTGGCGGTCACTGCATTTCCGTAGACCCCTGGTTTCTGGTGGAACAGTTTCCCGATACCGCCAAGATCGTTCATCTCGCCCGGCAGCGCAACGACGGCATGCCGCACCATGTCGTCGAACGGACCATGGAATTTCTGGACGGCGTGGAATCACCAAAGGTGGCGGTGCTCGGGCTGGCGTTCAAAGGCAATGTGGACGACATGCGGGAGAGTCCGTCACTTGATGTGATCAAACTGCTCGAAGCGCGGGGCGTCACGCTCGCGGTCCACGATCCCTTCGTGAAGAATGCGGACATCGATCTCCTGCCCTTGGAGACGTGCTTCGATGGGGCCGATTGCCTGCTGTTGTTGACCGATCACAACGACTACAAGTATCTGAATCCCCGGCAAGTGATCCGTCTGATGCGGAAGCCGGTGCTGTTCGACACGCGAAATCTTCTCGATCATGAAGACTGGCGTGAAGCTGGATTCATCGTCCGCGTGTTGGGATCCGGCCGGACGTAGAAGAGGTGGGCGCCTGCGGGCCGAGCCTTACTCAACGCTGCGCTTGGCGAGAATTCGGTCTCGAACTTCGCGCGCGTATTGCGCCCGGCCCCCCGAGCCGCTTTCCAGGTATTGCTCCAGGTAGACGAGCGCCTGGTTGTTATCGCCCGCGTTGTAGTAGGCGAGACCCAGTTCGTACGCGTTATCTCCGCCGGGGTGAAGCAGCACGCCCTGATAAAACCGCGCCATAGCGCCGTCCTCGTCGCCCCGCTCTTGCTGTACCTTGCCGAGATAGTACAAAGCACGGGCCTGCTGTTCCGCGTCGTTCTCGAGTCCGGCCTCGTGATACCAGCGCTCGCAAACCGGAGGGATGTCTTCAATTCGCCCGGTCTGTAAGAGCGAATCGCACAAGGGATCGAACAGCGTGAGCGGGGCATGAGGACTCTGGTAGGCCTCTTCGAGATACGGTAGTGCCGCTTCCGCGCCTTCCCGCCACCACAGCAGCGCTCCCAAGGCTTTCAATGTGAAGGTGCGATATTTGGGATCCTCGAAATGCCCTTCCAGCGCCAATTGGTAACTTTGTATGGCGTTGGCGTACTCGCCCGCGGCCTGCAAACGCTGCCCGTTTTCGAACTGTTCCAGTCCAAGAGCGCGGTCCATCCGCGCGATAGTTGGACCCGCCAGTCGAGGGTACACGTATACGAAGGCGGTGAAGGCTGCGCACGCGGCCGCGATGGCCAACACGCACAGTGTGTAGGGCGGTTTCGTATCCACATCAGTCACCTGCGTTTCTGCCGGCGATGCGCTCATTGACCGTCTCCCAGAAGCGCCTTCATCTCCTGCTCGATTGTATTCCGCGTCGGAGGGTCCAACGCGAAACGCGTCAGGAGTAATCGATAGGACAAACGCGCCTCGGCCGCCCGGCCGCTCAGCGCGGATTGCCGGGCCAAGGCGTGTTGGGTCCGGTAGTCGTTGGGCGCGCGCTTCGTTGCGTCTGCGGCGGTTTTCTGGGCCTCATCGAACCGGCCCATGGATTCGAGCACCGCAACGCGCAGCAACAGGCATTCCACATCCGGCCCTTTGGGTAACAGCGGAAGGGCCGATGCCAGGATCTCGTTGGCCTGAACCCACGCGCCCAACTCCGCCGCGGCCCGGCCCAACTGCACGAGCAATTCGCCGCGCTCTCCGGGCGGGCCGCTCGAGGTTGCCAGATCGGATCCATACACACTGAACAACCAACCATAGGCACGCGCGGGGTCTTCAGTCGGGCTTGCTTGGAGGGCTACCGGCAAATCATCGAGGAAATCAACAACCTGCTGCATGACATTCCAATCGGGAGCGTTGAGATATGCGATGAGATCGGAGAGCAGTTCTGGCGTGCTGCTGTTCGTTTCTTTCACTTGATCCAAGCGGTTCATTGCCGCCTTCAGGCGAACCCGATCGCGCGCCGCGTCGTGGAGATCCACGTATGCGCCCCACAGATCGATCGCGTGCGGGCAGGATCGAACTCCCGACTCCAGTACCTGCGACGCGAGCGCGCGGTCTTTCAAACCTTCGGCGTATGCCTGGGAAAGCCACCACGTAATCCGGGCCAACTCCGTGCGATTTCCCGGATTGACGCGCTCGATGCGGTCCATCGCGTTGTTCAGCGCATCTGCAAACGCCGTCCAACGCCCGGTTTCGTGGGCGAACTGCTCGAAAAGCGCCCAGGTCATGTCTGTACCGCTGGTCAGCTCGGCAGCACGTCGATATGCCCGTTCCGCC
>JAHDWY010000254.1:0-4357 GCA_023384315.1 Candidatus Hydrogenedentota bacterium
CATTTTATAGCAGCAACTTAAAACACCTCCTCTTCTCGTATCGCACAGACAATTCTGTATCAACGGAAACACAACATGATACATAGTTGTTTCAATTGTGTATCAGCAAGTGAATCACATCGGGTAATATGATTCTCGCCGCGTGATGGGCAAATCAGTGGGTGCGCCGGTCCGCGATTGCAGCGCGGCGTAGGAAAAGGGGACCTACGATTGCAGGAATGTGGGCGCCCTAATCGCGTCTGCGGTTGGGTCAGTCTCTCATGTTGGAGAGACGGCGATACAAGGTTGCCCGGCTGATGCCAAGCAGGCGGGCGGCCTTGGCGCGATTGCCACCTGCTCTTTCGATGGCCGCCTCGATTCGGTCATCTTCAGAGGTCGAAGTGGAAAATACGCCAGCGGCCGGCGTTACGTCGGTTGTCGCTGCGCCTGATTCGAAGCTACCGGGCATAGGCGCGGCAATCTCCGGTGGCAGGTCGGATACTTGAACCGAGGCGCCACGGCAGGAAATGGCGGCCGCCTCGACCGCGTTTTGGAGTTCCCGGACGTTTCCGGGCCACCCGTAGGTCATCATCGCTGAGCGAGCATCAGGACTGAAGCCGTCGACGGCCTTGCCGGTCTTCGCGACGAACCGGCGCAGAAAACTGGAAGCGAGGAGGGGAATATCCTCGCGGCGGTTGCGCAAGGGAGGCAGCGAGATGCGCGCGACACGAATTCGGTACAGCAAGTCGCTTCGGAATTGGCCGCCGGCTACGGCCTGGGTGAGATTGTGATTGGTGGCGGACAACAGCCGGACGTCAATTCGTCGCGGCATCGATTCCCCTACCCGGACGATTTCCCGCTCCTGAACGACGCGGAGGAGCATGGTCTGGACGACGGGCGGTATGTCGCCGATTTCGTCGAGGAACAGCGTGCCGCCGCCGGCGGCCTCGAAGTAGCCCACGTGATCGCTGACCGCACCGGTGAACGCGCCCTTCTTGTGGCCAAAGAGTTGGCTTGCCAGGATGGATTCGGTGAGCCCGGCGCAGTTTACCGCGATGAACGGCTCGCCGGCGCGGTGGCTCGAAAAATGGATGGCGCGAGCAACCAGTTCCTTGCCGGTACCGGTTTCGCCTTCGATCATGACGGTTGTATCGTAGCGCGCCAACTCTGCAATCTGCAGGAAAATGGACTGCATGGCATCGCTCTTGCCAATGAGATCGCAGAACTGCGCCTTGCCGTCAAGCAGTCTGCGCAGGCCATGCAGGTCCGAAACGTCGTACAACACGAGAATCCGGCGTTTCACATCCCGCGGATCGTCGAGGACTTCGAGTTCCGTCCAATAGCGATACCCGTCGGAAGTCTCCCAGTGCAGCGGTAAGCGGGAGCGTTGGCGCGGGGGCAACTCCATCTGCTCCCGGATCGCGATGATGGTGTCCTCGTCAACCGGGAAGGCGTCTTCCCACGGCGCGCGGAGCAGTCGTAGCCGGGGCCGGCCAACGAGTTTCACGAAGGCGTGGCTGACGAAGGACAGCACGTCCCCGTTGGCACTCGTAATGGCCGTGCCTGTTCGGAGTTCGTCGAGGATCGAGCGAACGTCGTCGCGACTTTGCGCAATCTGCTGTCGCAGACGGTGCGTTTCGATGGCGAAACGGATCGCCCGATCCAGGAGTGGAGCGGACAGGCCGGCCTTGGTCAGGTACTCGACCGCACCGGCCGCCAGCATTTGCTCGTCGACCGCACGATCATCGACTGCCGTGAGCATGATCACGGGGATGTGGACACCGCTCGTCCGAATGTAATCCAACACGTCCAACCCGGTTCGATCGCCGAGGAGATAGTCCAGAAGGATCACATCGTGCTCGTTTTCCCGTAGGATGGGAACGGCGTCCTCGAAGGAAGACGCCCATTTTAGGGCGTACGAAGAAGCCGGCATACTCTCGAAGAGATCGCGTGTAATCGCATAGTCCGCCTTGTCGTCATCGATAAGTAATACGTTGATCGTGTGCATTGATACTCTCGTACGTCGTGTGGGCGCTCTCGCGATCCGTTCTGGTAATTTCGGATGCCTCTTCTGACGCGTCCCCGATATCATGGGCGACCGGAAGCGCGACGACGAACCGCGTTCCACGATCGGGGGCGGGCACGATCCGAATCGATCCGCCATGCCGTTCGGCAATTTTGCGGCATACGGCCAGCCCTACTCCACTCCCCTCCCGAGACTCGCTGCCGTTCATTCGTTGAAACAACGCGAATATTCGATCGGCGTCTTCCGGGTTGATCCCGGGCCCGTTGTCTTGCACGCAGATGGCGCAGAATCCCGCGCGGCCTTCATGATCGGGAATCTCGCTGGGAAAAACCTGGACCCGGGGTGTCGAATGGTCGTCGCCGTACTTCAATCCATTGTCGATGAGGTTCTGGAGCAGTTGCTTCATCTGCATCGGATCGGCGTCGATGGTGGGAAGGGGTTGAACGTCCACGGTGCCGCCGGTTTCGTGAATTCGGACGGTCAAATCCTCGACGGCGTCGAGTGCGATTTGCGTAAGATCCACGGTTGAAAAGGGGTTTCCGTGGGTCGTGACGCGCGACACCTGAAGGATATTGGTGATCAATCGTTGCATGCGTTCGGTGCACGAATCGATGAGATCGACGTACTCTTCGGCGCGATTTTCATGGCCATCGCCCACAATTTTGCGGAGGCTCTCTGCGAGCACCCGGACTTTGCGGAGGGGCTCCTTGAGATCGTGGGATGCAATGACGGCGAAATCCTGGAGGTCGGCATTACTAATGGCCAGTTTGCGGTTCAATTCCTGCAAAGAATCGTTGGAACGTTCGAGCAGTTCCAACAGTGAATCCCGTTCTTCCTCGAACTGAATGCGAGCGGCAATCTCCTCGGAAAGATGTTCATTGGTGCGCTGCAATTCCGCGGTGCGGTGCTTGACGAGGGCTTCCGCTTTGCGGCGCTGCCGAATCTGGGCCATGAAATGATCGGACACTACAGCGGTAAGGCTTAACCCGGCCAGCAAGCCAAGCAAGGGCTGCCACGTAAACGCTTCCGCGAGGTGCGCTCGCGTGGGCGTACATACGAAGAGCCACCGCCGGGTCGAAGCCAGATCGACCGGCCCCGTGTAGTGCATCCGGTCGAGAAACAGGATCTCCCCTTCCTCCACGGGTACACGAGAGACGCCTTCCGCTTCCGCGGAACGGTGGTACAACGCGGATTCGCCGGAGGTGGCAAATGCATCAAACACGTCCAGGTTCACGCGCTCCTGGTTTAAGCGTCGCAACGCGACATCCACCACCTTTTCGATTTGAAAGACTCCCGCGACGAACCCGGTGAAGCGGCCCCGTGCGGCGTCGTCGCCGGATAGCCCCGCCTCGGTCGTATGGACGGCGGACACGACAAGTGCCGTGCTTGGCCCGAACAGATCCTGGATCTGCGCGCTGTTGGCGATGACGTACGTCTTGCCGGATTCCCGGGCAAACTGGAGATAGCGTGCAGCCACCGGATCGGCGGCCAAGTCGAATCCAACGATATCCTCCTGGTTTCCAGGCTCGCCCCGGGCGATTGCCGCAGCGATGGGATAAGACGCGGAATCTGCCGGCGCTGCGGACGGCACCCAGCAGAGCGTGAGTGTGTGGGCCTGCTCTTCGCCCATCGCGTCCAGATTGCGCTGAAACACTTCTTCGGGCGAAACGGATGACACGGCAAGGGTGATGGCGGACCACTGGACGGCGTGGACATTGGAGTCCAGGAGTTTCTCAATGGAACGAATGTAGGTCTTGGCCTGCTCGCCGAAGATGTATTGGGCAGCCTGTTGATCGCGTACGCGCAGCGCGTTGAAGAACAAGACGGACGCCACCACGCCCACCAGCAATGTCAAGACGGCTGGTCCGTAGGCCCGCACGCGTCCTTCCTTGAGGAGGTTGTGCCACCGTCTCGGGATTGCCTGTTCTTCCACTCGCGTATCCATCGTGGGCGACGCCTAGTCCGTTCCGGAGACCGACGCCATGACCAGCGCAAGGTCATGCCCAAAAGTCCCCGGCGGACCGTTGGTTACAGGGAATTCGCTGAAGAGTTTGACGAATCGCACGTGTCCGTCCAAATACAGGACGTTCGATCCCCCCGGAATATGATTGAAGCGAGCCGTTCCGCCAAGGAGTGGCGCATTCGCCGCCCAAGTATCCAACACAACGGGCACAGAAGATTCGCTGGCGGCGTGGGACGCGGGGGAATTGATATCCGTGATGGCCAGTCGCTCGATGCCGCGACGCAACCGGAGATACCCTTTGGGCATTGGTTCACCGTTGTCGTCAAGTTGACCGTATCCAGCCTGGAAGAGGGGGTCATGTGGAATGTCCTTCTCACCCAACCAGCCGT
>JAHDWY010000254.1:4367-6797 GCA_023384315.1 Candidatus Hydrogenedentota bacterium
TGCGATGAGGATTCGGCTGCGAATGATGTCCTTGATTTGAGCGGAGGTTAGCGTCATGTACGAGAGATACGTGTAGGACACACCTAACGAAAGGAGCGCGTCGACGCACAGATCCGTGGCGCCGGCGTCCATGGCGTCCTGGATGTAGGTTCCCAGATTCAGATCCAGACTGCCAACAAATTCGCGCGCCCGCGAGTCCGAGGGGCATAACGTAATATTCACATCGGTCATGTAGTCTGGGAACAAAAGGGCGCCGCGAATCCAGGACAGGGTCGGTGTCCCGTTCAGATGCCATTTTTGCGTCGCCGGGTAGAGGCTCCCCGGATCCTCAGAGGTATACATCTCCAGAACCAGTCCGAGTTGGCGGAGGTTGCTCTGGCAAGTCGCCCGCCGCGCCGCTTCCCGCGATCGGGCAAGCGACGGAAGCAAAAGGGCCGCGAGAATCGCGACAATGGCGATCACCACGATCAGTTCAATGAGCGTCAGTCCGTCATGTCTTCCCACACGCGAACGTGCGGGAAGACGCACCCGGGCGACTTCAGAACGGCCAAGTGACTGTATCTCGTTCTCTTCTCTTATCTCATGCGCGTCCATGCAACAAACCGTATGTCCCGCCACCCTCGGAAAATGCCATTATACAACATACCAGACACATGGAATGAATCGATTAGGCGGGACTCCGAAGCTCCGTGCCGCCCTCGCATCTGAATATCGGAACTCCCGGATCTCTGGTCGTGCCCTGCTGGAAGTTCGCAGCATAGCCCGGATAGAATCTCTGCGCTGTCCAAACACCCGAAAGGAGATGAACCTTGAAGCATGTGAAGGCCGTCACGAAAACCCAGATGCCGGCGAAAGCAGTCTTTTCGTCGAACCCCATCAAAGCGTATCTCATGATGAAAAAGGGGTCCTCCGACTAAGGCGCTGTTCAATGGCGAGAGAATCCATTGCCCGGGAGTTCAACCGTGGCTCCACCAGAGCGAGACCGGCGGGATCGAGCGGTGCACGGAAGCCGCCCCAGCGGCAGTTCCGGTTTGAATGGACGCTGCCGTCCGGTTTCTGGTAGCGTCTATTTTTCTTCAGGGCCTTTTCCATTGCAGCCGACAATGAGTCCGAAGGAGGATTACAATGAACCATGATGGATCCACACTGTCGCGCCGAACGTTGTTGCAGAGTGCAGTCCTGGCTGGAGGCACGTGCGCGTTGGGGCCGGTTATGAACACCGCCGCCGCACAAGAGAACGCCGCTCCCGCGCTGAGCATGGGGAATGTGATCCTGTTTCAAGGCGATTCCATCACCGATGCAGGACGTAACAAGGACGCCCCCGACGCGAATAACATGGGCGCCCTTGGCAACGGATATGCGCAGATGATTGCCTCGCAATTGCTCGGAGTGCATTCGGGATTGAAACTGCAGTGCTACAACCGCGGGATCAGCGGAAACAAAGTGCCCGATCTGGACGCGCGGTGGCAGGCCGATACCGTCGACCTGAAGCCGAATGTTCTCAGCATTTTGATCGGCGTGAACGACATCTGGCACAAGCTGAGCGGCAAGTACGACGGAACCGTCGCGGACTACGAAGAAGGATTCGCTCAATTGCTGGCGAAGACAGTCCCGGCGTTGCCGGGTGTGAAACTGGTCATTTGCGAGCCCTTCGTGCTCCGGTGCGGGGCGGTGACGGACGAGTGGTTTCCTGAGTTCATTGAACGCCGCGCGGCTGCGCGTCGCGTCGCCGATCTCGCCGGGGCGACCTGGGTGCCGTTCCAAAGCATGTTCGATGACGCGGTCAACGATGAGACGCCGCCGGAGTACTGGGCGGGCGATGGCGTTCATCCGACCATGGCGGGTCATGCCCTGATGGCGAAGACGTGGTTGGAGGTCACGGGGCTGGGATAACGGGCCAAGTGAGATCCCGGGCTATGCCCAGGGGGCGCGTTTGGATCGGGTAAGCAGCCGTTCCGCGGTTGCATCGCCGGCAATGCGTTCCTTCTCGGGATCCCATTGAATCTTCCGGCGCAGCCTCATGGCGATATTGCCGAGATGGGCGACCGAAATTGAGCGATGGGCGATCTCCACGGGCGCGGCGGTGCGTTGCCGCGTGCGAACGCAGTCAATGAAGTTGTGGTAATGTTCGCTGCTGTGGTAGAGGCGCGTCTCATTGGGCCCGATGGTTTCCTGCTTGATGGTTGGGTCTGATGCGCCGCCCTCGAGATCGATCCATCCCTCTGATCCTTCGAACCGCACGCCGGTCGGAAACTTGCTGGATACGATCATGGTATACCCTTCCGCATACGTGCAACGGAACTCGAATTCCGTGGCCGTGTTATTGAGCCAATCGTCAGGGTAGACTGCCTTCCCCTCCACTTCCACCGGCCCGCTCAATTCCGTATTCATGCCCCAATGGGCCATGTCGATCATGTGCGCGCCCCAATC
>JAHDWY010000255.1:0-1762 GCA_023384315.1 Candidatus Hydrogenedentota bacterium
TCACGATCACGGACATCAACAATCCAGCGGGATCGACCAGCGCCCAGAGCAGCATCTTCGTCATGTTCGATACGCTCGCCACGGACACATCCAAAATGAACCACGTCCCTGGCGGATCGAACGTCCTGTTCATGGACGGCCATGTTGAGTTCCATAAGTACACGGCCAATGGAAGCGGTCCTGTCAATGAACCCGTGGCGTGGGCGATGACCGCCGTCGGCGGCTAAGACAAACTGGGGGCGCTGTTTGCAGTACCAGCGTATTCCCTAGTGCAAGCGAGGCACTCTCCGCGCTATGGCGGGGAGTGCCTCGCGCAAATTCTCGGGACCCCGGAAGTTATTCGTTGGATTCCAGGGGAAGATACCGTTCGAGAAACCGCTCGGTGACGTAGCAGAATCGCTCGCTGAGCGGCACCGCAAGGTCCATGGAATGGTGCCACCCTTCGACGCGGTCGTAGTAGTTGGGCACGCTCAGTTCATCCAGTCTCGCATGCAACGTGTCTGCCTGAGAGATCGGGACCAATTCGTCGATGGTCCCGTGGAAGGTCAGCGTCGGCGGATCGTTCGCGTCGAGATGATGGATTGGCGAAGCCAGAGCATAACGTTCCGGAGCTTCCCTGTAGGGTTGGCCAATGAAATCTTGCACCTGATAGGCGGCTTGCGCGCGAGGCGTCGTGCAGTCCACGACGCCATAGAAATTTACGATCCCTCTTACCTCGGGTTCGGAACCGGCCGGCGCGTTGGAACAAGCCAGCGCGGGGTCCTGGCTGTAGCCCGCGAGCAGCGACAAGTGCCCGCCCGCGGAGCCGCCGATTAGCACGACGCGATTCCCATCAAAGCCGTATTCAGGTCCGTGCTGCTTCAACCAGACCATCGCGCATTTCACGTCCTGGATTGCGGCGGGAAAGGTATGCTCCGGCGAGAGACGGTAAGCCGCAGAAGCCGTCGCGTAGCCGCGCTCCGCGAAGTAGATGTTGTAGTAGGCAGTGTGTTCTTTTTTCCCTTGGTGCCAACCGCCGCCGTGAATAAAGAGCATGAGTGGGGGAGGCGCGCTCGACTCCGCCGGAACGTACAGGTCCAGCGTGAGCGTGACGCCGCCGGGTTCCGAGAATGTCAGATCGTCGTAGAAATCGATACCGGCCGGAACCGATTCCGGCGCCTGCACCCGCGGTACCGCGCCGGAGGACAACGCTTCGATGGCGTCCCGGTAGTCCGTATATCCTGGAGCCCCCGGCGGAGCGCCCGCGAACGGCGAGCCGGTTCGCACCGACGCGCAGGAGGCCGCCAGAAGCAGGAGGGCCAATGCGAGCCCGGACGGAAGAAGTGAAATCAACCGATTTAAGCAATTGCCGGCAAACGAAGTCATGAATCGCCCCTCATGTTTGTGCGTATTCAATAGCGCTGTCATTATTGCGAAACACAGGAACCCACGCAATTGTTAGTCCATCAGCGTTGCAATCCCTCCCGGCGTCCCTTACGATCCCGTCCATGTCTTTCACCAAAGTAATCCATGGGGTTAATGCCGTCACCGAAGCGTTGCGTGCGGCAGGGCGAGTGAACCGTGTGTACATCGCGAAGGAGTCGCGCGCGCACGGGGTGAACGCGCTCGTGTCGGAAGCCAAGCGCGCGAAGGTGCGGTTCGACTTCGTGCCGCAAGCGAAGCTGAACGAACTCGCCGAGACACAGGAGCACCAGGGAGTCGTCGCCATCATCAGTCCGGTGGAGTACACGCCGTTGGCGGACTGCCTGGCCCAGTGCGGGCC
>JAHDWY010000255.1:1772-6780 GCA_023384315.1 Candidatus Hydrogenedentota bacterium
CTCGATCAGATCCAACATCCGAAAAACCTGGGCATGTTGATTCGCACCGCGGCGGGCGCGGGGGCATCCGGCGTGCTGGTGACGAGCCGGGGCGGAGCCTTGTTGGACGAGGACGTATTGCGAGCCAGCGCGGGCACGGCATTTCACGTGCCTATCGTGCAGTGCGGAAACGTGGCGCAGATCCTGCGCGCGCTGAAGGAGGCCGGTTTCTGGATCTACGCCATGGACGTGGCCCGCGGCCAGAGCGTGTTTGATATACCGTGGGCGGACCGCTGCGCGCTGGTACTTGGAAACGAAACCGAAGGACTGCGTCCCGGGGTACGGAAGGAAGCGGATGTTTCTGTCACGATTCCATTGGCGAGAGACTTGGATAGCTTGAACGTGGCCGTCGCCGGGGCAATCGCGTTATTTCAGATCGCGTCGGGCCATGGCGCCTTGGGCATGAGTTCGAACGCGGGAGAGTAGAATCAGCCGAAGTATTTCTTGAAGTAGTTCGGCTCGTCGATCCGATTCAGATCGAGCCGCACGAATTCTTCGACCTCTTTTTCGCTGATGGGTCCATTTGCCGTGGTCGAATCCGAGGAATCCGCGAACAACCCGTTGAAGGCCTCGGTCGCGGATTCAACATCGTCGTCGAGTTCGAATCCGGCCCCACTCTCAGACGGAGGCAGACCCAGCATGCCCGGTTCGAAAAACTCGGTGATGATCTCCGCAATGTGGTCCTTGCGCTCTTCGAAGGATCCTTGCTCCATGATCTTGCGGCTCAACGCGATAGCCTTGTTCCGGAAGAGCACGACTAATTCGCGGCAGTTAGGGCAGGGCATGACCACGACCACATCTTTGGGAACTTTCGATGTAATGATGCGGGGTGTACCGCAATGAGGGCACGAACAAACTTGCATATCGGCCTCGTGAGCTTTTCTTCAGTTTCGGGCAATCCCGATGACTAAAGCTATTGTAAAACTTGAGAGTGGGGGTGTCAAACCCGTTGCGGCGCAGTTTTCTCGCTCATACGTCTAAATGTCTATCCGAGTTTAAGATGCCGCCGATCGGTCCGTGTATGGAAGCTCCACGATCACGCTATCAATCTCGAAGGCGCGCCTCCACCGAGGCCGGGCTCGTTGCGATACGCCGCACGCAACGGAATCCCACTTGCGGGCCCGCCCCGTCGAAGTTCAGCATGCGGTCGCCATCCAAAACCGGATTGCCATCCTGGTCGACATACGCCGCACGCAACAGGATTTGATCGCCGAAGTCAGGTATGGATTGCTCTCCATTCCCGCGTGCCGCCGTGCGGGTCCACTCGTAGTAACCGGATGCCATGGTCTGTGGGTGTTGCTGAAACGCGCGATCCCACTGGGCCGCGGTGGGCAATTCGAGATCGTTGGCCGTGGCATAGGCAATCGCAGCGTAGAATGGCACGTTCGTGAGGGGATGCGCAGCGGCTTCGGCCGAAAGCGAACCATAATCGCCCCAGCCGGACGTGGACGCGAACTGCGAGAATTGCCCCACTGTCACCGGAGCCGCGCTGATGTAGAAGCCATCCTCATCAATGTCGCCCGGCGCCACGAACACCATGTCATTGGGCCGCGGCGGCAACACGGCGAGGTAACACTGCAGCGCTTGCTCTGCCAACCGGTTCGCCCGGACGACGTCGTCGGAGGCAAGCTGCGTTGCCGCTTCAGCGAGGGCGGCTCCCCGCTCGAGGATGGGCTGTAGCTCTTCGGATCCTTGAAGGCTCAAGGTCCGGTTTCCGGCCAATCGAAGATACTCCGCCGTCCTCTCGTACCGGGCCTGCTCAATCTCGGCTTGCGAGATCTCTGCCGGTTCAGTTCCCGCGGCTTGCGCTTCCCGCAAGGGAAATGTCCGCCGGCTGGTGAGTCCCCAGACGCCCAAGGCTGTGAGTCCCGCGACAATCAGGATCAGCACGATACCCACTACTTTGCGTAGTCCCGAAGTCCCCGGTGCGGCCGTGGTTGACCCGCCCGGCTTTGGCGCAGGCGCAACGCTCCCGCCCGAAACGATCTCCAGGATCGACGTGAGCGCCTGCTTCAGGTCGGATACGTTCTGGTAGCGGTTAATGGGTTGCGGTTCAACGCACTTCTCCACGATGGGATCGAGCGACGGCGGAAGGTCCTTGATGATCTGCGACGCGGGCTTGGGAATGCCCGTCGGCAAGTTGCCGGTGAGGATTTCGTAAAGCATGACGCCGATGCTATACACGTCCGCCCGCGCGTCGACATTCCGGCTGTCCTTGATCTGCTCCGGCGACATGTAGTGGGGCGTACCCATGATCACCGATGTGGCCGTGAGGCTCTGGTTGCTCATGAGCTTCGAGATGCCGAAATCCATGAGCTTGACCGTGCCGTTCGGCATGACCATCACGTTCTCGGGCTTGATATCGCGATGCACGGTGAACTGGTGAGCGTACTCCAGCGCCGTGCACAGTTGGATCATCAGTTGCAGCGTGCTCTTCACGGGGATGCGGCGGCCCGGGCCCATTTTGTCCATCATGGACCGCAGCGACTGGCCCTTCAGCAACTCCATGGAAATGTAGACGGAGCCGTCGGCGAGGCCGATATCGTGCACGCGCACGATTCCCGGGTGCGACAACTGCCGCGCGATACGCGCCTCGTTGAAGAAGCGGTCGACGACCAGCTTGTCCTGCACGTATTGCGGGAGGAGCGTCTTTAACGCGACTTCCTCTTTCAGCGTGTTGTCGTAGACCTTATAGATGCAGCCCATGCCGCCCCGGCCAATCACGTCGAGGATGGTGTACCGATTGGCGACGACCTGGCCCTTCTGGAAGGTGTGGTGGCCGTGTCTGCCCGGCGGGGCCTGACGTTGCCCGCCGTCTCCTGATTGGACGCGAACCTGCGGCAGCGTGCCGCCGCAACGGCCGCACTTCGATTCATCGCTGGGATTCGTCGCCCCGCATTTCGGACACTTGACCTTGGTCATGGTCTCCCGCCTTAAACCCCGGGGCCGGAGATACGAGCCCCTTCCCGAGAATCGTAGCGCGTTTACCTGCGCTATGCAATTCCGGCAGACGATCTCGCAGGGCGCCGTCCCTTCACCAATCTTCGCACCACGGCCCGAGGCGTCATCATTGCGTGCTTTCCTGGCGTTTTCTGTTCCAATAGAATGATCGAGCATTTGTGGAAAGCGCGACTGAGCGAGGACAGCGCCAATGACTGAACGCGGCAACGAGCAGACTTCTCCACGTGAGAATGACGGAGAACCTCACGGGGAGCAGCCGGTTGTGGGGGACACGCCCGCAGACCTGGCGGAGCATCACGAGCCGCCACGAGCGTTCTTGGCCGTTGCGATCGGAGTGATTCTGCTCCTGGTGATTGCCATCCTGTCGACGTTCTATTTCCTGCGTCCAACCCAGTCCCCGGCGACTCCCACGGTTTCAGCCGGCGAACTGGAGCCGTCGCCAGACCTGCCGCCGGTGCCAGACCTGCCGCCGGAGCCTGCGGCCGAGGCCATCGATGACCAAGCGGAAGCGTCTCCAACGTCCGCGCCAGAACCCGAGCCGGAACCGCTCGATCTTGCCCTCGCTGGCACGGTTCTCGGTGGGTCGCCGGCCGCGGTGCTTCGCGATACGGTGACCGGCCAGCAAAAGGTCTATCGCGTGGGCGACGTGGTCAAAGAAGGCGTCACGTTGACGGAAGTGTACGAAAAGGAGGTCGTGCTCGACCGTGACGGCGAGTCCTTCCGCCTGACCCTGGGGCCATTCTCGATGGAGGCGCAGCCCCCGCGCGGTATCGATGGCTTGTGGAAGGTGGTGCTGGCCATGGACGGGTCGGTTGAAGACTATGGCGATCTCTTGACCTTTCATCAGGACGGCGACCGCGTTGAAGTCACGGACGAACACGGCGAGACGTTTGCCTCCGGCACCCTGGACGAGCGCGAGCTGATGCTTCAGTTCAAGGAAGGCGACGGCCTGTTCGTGCTGCGCGGAGAACTGGCCTGGTCGCAGGACTACGTGGTCATGAAGTTCGACGGCGCCACGCCGTACGGCGACGGGGTCGATCCCGAGTCGTTGGAACTGCGGTTCACGAAAGTTCCCGAAGACGAGGAGGCCATCCTGGCCACGTTGCGTGAACGCAAACAGGAAGTGGAGCAAATTCGCAACGCATTAATGGCCTACGCGCGGGATCATGAGGGTCTTTTCCCGGCGACGCTCGACATGCTGATGCCGGGCGAGTTGAGTCGGTCCACACCGTACACCACGAACGAGGAGCGCCGGGTCACCTACGACGGCCAACATCGGATCGCCGTACCGAATCTGGCGGAGGCGCCGCGCTTCGATACGTTCCGCCAGTACCTGCCCCTCGGCGAACGCTTAACCGCGTACGACGAAGTGCTCCGCACGCAGCACGGGGGAGACGAGTGGCTGGAACCTGCCACCATCCTGACGATTGAATACACCGGCCCCAGCGTCACCTACACCGTCACCGCGCGCGGCGATCTCCACGAACAAGTACACCAGGACGGCTGGCGCGCCAATGACACGGTACCGGACGAGGGCACGATCAATGCCTGGATTACGCAGGACCAAAAGAATCTGCAACAACTCCGCATCATCATGCAGATGTTCCAGAACGAGAACGAGAATTACACGCCGGGCGGTTGGGTTTCCGTGTATCCGGAGTACATGACCGATCCGTCCGTGCTGACGAGCCCGAAGGACGAGCCCGGTACGAACTCGTACTTGTATTTGTATCCCGGAACGCAGGTGCATGATCTCATCGCGCAGCGCGCCGGCGACCCGGACATCTGGCAAAACGATCGCGCAACCGCCGACGCGATCGCGTCGGAAATCCCGATTCTGCTGAATCGTACGGACTTCCCCGGACTCGAACCGGGACGCAATGTCCTGTATCTCGACTGGCACGTATCCTACGTGCCAAAGGATTCCGACGAGTGGCGCACCTACGTTGAGCCCCATCTGCGAGGAAAGCAGTAGTTTCAAACGCTCCAAGTCGCACATGTAGCGCAG
>JAHDWY010000256.1 GCA_023384315.1 Candidatus Hydrogenedentota bacterium
TTGGCTCGACCAGCGGGAGAGCCTAGCCTGGGGATCGGGCAGCCCATTCCGATCCTTACGCTGAAGGCGTTATACGCGTGGATTCGCCCCAGGAGCGCGGGATTCCCAACCCGCGTTGCCAATTGTTCATTGGGGAACTTGTCTAGCCGATTGGCAAAGCATTTTTCACGCCCCCGCCGTCACCCCCGCGCAGGCGGGGGTCCATCTTTGTTGGCGGTATGGGTAAGGCGCGGCTGAGGACCGGTTGTCCGTCGCGCTTGGTTAACCGAAGATGGGTCCCCGCCTGCGCGGGGATGACGGTATGGGGAGATTACGCAGGTCTCGGCGTTTCGATGAATGCCACGCCATTCGGCTTAACAGTTACTCATTGGGTAGAAGACCGCACAAGATCGGATTGCTCAACTTGAGCATTTACCAATTGGAACGTGGATCCATCAGATTGGAATCGTTGGCGAAGAAGCGGGTTGGAAAATCCGCTCTCCCGACGGCGTTGCTTTCTGGATATCCGTGCGGTGCTATGGCGAATCCTCCCAAGGTTTTGAAAAAACCACGCCAATTCTGCGACAATCCAACTTCTATTCCCGGGGCGAGCGCAGCGCGGGTCATGCGCATAACTGCCCTTCTTTCAATCGGCTAACGTGATGTGTGTGGAGAAGTTTCGTGAGAAGTGACGATATACGGGCGAGTTTCCTGGAGTTCTTTCGCGAGCGCGGGCATACGGTCGAGCGCAGCGACAAACTCGTGCCGGGCAACGACCCGACGCTGTTGTTCACCAGCGCGGGCATGGTGCAGTTCAAGCCCTATTACACCGGCGAGGTACCGGTGCCGTACCGACGCGCGGCGACGTCGCAGAAGTGCCTGCGCGCGGGCGGCAAGGCCAACGACCTCGACGAGGTCGGCAAGACGGCCCGCCACCTGACCTTCTTCGAGATGCTCGGCAATTTCTCCTTCGGCGATTACTTCAAGAAAGAATCCATCGCGTGGGGTTGGGAGTACTCGACCGACGTGCTCAAGATCCCCGGCGAGAAGATCTGGATATCCGTATTCGAAGACGACGACGAAGCCTACGAAATCTGGGAGAAGGAGATCGGCATTCCGTCGTCGCGCATCGTGCGGCTCGGGGCGAAGGAGAATTTCTGGGGTCCGGCGGGCGACACGGGGGCTTGCGGGCCCTGCTCAGAGATGCACTACGACCGCGGCGAAGCCTGGGGCTGCGGACGGCCGGACTGCGCGCCGGGTTGCGAGGAGTGCGAGCGCTACCTCGAGTACTGGAACCACGTGTTTCCCCAATTCGATCAACAGCCCGACGGGTCGCGTCCGCCCCTCAAGAATCGCGGCATCGACACGGGCATGGGACTCGAACGGCTTGCGGCCCTCTTGCAGGACGTGGAGACCGTATTCGACACGGACGGCATCTTTTCCATCATCGAAACCACGCAGACACTGACGAAGACCAAGTACAAGGACAGCCCGACGCCCTTCCGCGTCATCGCGGATCACGCCCGGGCCCTGTCGTTTCTCATTGCTGACGGCGTGTTGCCGGGCAACGAGGGACGCGGTTACGTGGAGCGGCGACTGCTGCGACGCGCGGCGCGTTTCGGGCGCGAACTGGGTCTGGAGAAACCGTTCCTCCATCAGGTCGTGCAAACCGTCGTCGACACGATGGGCCAGCACTATCCCGAGTTGCCCGAGAACCGCACGCAGATCGAGAAGATCATCCTCATCGAAGAGCAGCGCTTCCAAAGCACGCTCGCGCGCGGGATGGATTTGCTGGAGGAAGCCTTCCAGAAGCTCGATGCCGGCGGGTCGAAAATCGTGCCCGGCGACGAGTTGTTCCGTCTGCACGACACCTACGGGTTCCCGCTGGACCTCGCGACGGACATCGCAACCGACCGCGGCTACCAGATCGATCGGGAAGGGTTTGACGCCGCGATGAAGCGCCAACGCGAACAGGCGCGGAGCGCGTGGGCCGGCAGCGGCGAACAGGCGCTGTCTCCAGTATACCGCGTGACGCACGACAAGGCCGGCGACACGAAGTTCGTGGGATACGAGTCGCTCCGGTCCACGTCGAACGTGCTCGCGATCGTTCGCGACGGCAAACAGGTCAAGTCGCTGGAACTGGATCAGGAAGGCGAAGTCATTCTCGACACGACCCCGTTCTACGCCGAATCCGGCGGCCAGATCGGCGATACCGGGACACTGGACAGCGCGAACGGCAGCGCCCACGTGTCCACGGCGAAGGCGTTGGTCGGCAAGATGACCGTCCATTTCGTGCGCATCTCGATGGGCAGCATTTCCGTCGGCGACACGGTCGAGGCCCAGGTCGACGTTCGTGCGCGCGCGGCGACGCAGTGCCATCACACAGCGACGCACCTGTTGCAGGCGGCCCTGCAGAACGTCCTGGGCGATCACGTGCATCAGGCAGGCTCGCTGGTCACGCCGGAGCGCTTGCGTTTCGACTTCACCCACTTCGAAGGCATCGACAGTGAGCGCCTCATGGATATCGAGCGCATGGTGAACGACTTCATCCGTACCGATACGCCGATCTCCATTTCCAACATGCCCTTGACGGAAGCGCGTGCTGCGGGGGCCATGGCCTTGTTCGGCGAGAAGTACGCCGACGTGGTCCGCGTCGTAAAGGCGGGCGACATCAGCATGGAACTCTGCGGCGGCACCCACGTGCCGGCGACAGGCGTGATTGGGTGCTTCAAGATTCTGAGTGAGTCGTCCATCTCGGCGGGCGTGCGCCGTATCGAAGCCGTGTGCGCGGAACAGTGCATCGACGTGCTCCAATCCCGCGAACGCAGTCTGTTGCAGACGGCGCAACTTCTCAACGCCAGCACGGATCAATTGGAGACACGGGTCAAGGCATTGATGGAAGAGAACCGGCGGCTCCAACGGGAAGTCGCGAAGTGGAAACAGAACGCCGCGACCGGCGGGTCCGTGGACTACGCGTCGCAAATTCAGGAAATGAACGGCCTCAAGTACCTGGCCGCGGAGATCGACGGCCAGGACGCCGAAGGCTTGCGCCTCGTCATGGACAAGCTCCGCGAGCGGGTGCCCTCCGGCGTAGTCGTGCTCGGCAGCGGTGCGGAGGGCAAGGCGTCGCTTTGCGTCGCTGTGTCAAAAGATCTCACGGGCAAGATTAAGGCCGGCGATATCGTGAAGCGGCTCGCGCCCATCGTGGGCGGCGGCGGCGGCGGGCGGCCCGACATGGCCCAGGCCGGCGGCAAGCAACCGGAGAAGGTGGGCGAAGCGATTCGGATGGCGCCGGACGTCATCAAGGAGTTGATCGGCTAGCTATGGTCGAAGGGCGCATCATGGGACTCGACGTGGGCGACGTGCGTACGGGCGTCGCCATGAGCGATCCCCTCGGGATTATCGCGCAGGCCCATAGCACCATTGACGCGACCGATCCCGAGAAGGCTGCCGATGCGATTCGAGACCTTGTCGAAAAAGAGGGCGTCATTGAGATCGTTATAGGCGTTCCGTTGAATCAACATGGCGAACGCGGACCTCAGGCGGAGAAGGTCATGGCGTTTGTTGAATTGCTGCGGGGCAAAGTCGCTGTTGCGATATGCACCCTCGACGAGCGATTCACGACGGCGGGCGTTCAGCGTTCGCTGATTTCGGCGGGTGTGAAACGGAAAGGCCGGAAACAGGTGGTCGACAAGCTGGCCGCGCAACAAATCCTGCAAACCCACATGGACCGCCGTGGCCGCACCGCGCCGCGTCAGGACGGATGAGCGAAGCCGCGTTACAACAAACCGCGCCACCGCCGCGCCGCCGATCCTGCGCAGGGACTCTCCTGCGCCTTGCGGTATACTCCTTTGTCTTACTTCTTCTGCTAACCGCAGGCGCAGCGCTGGGCGCCTACATGATCTTCGACCATGTGACCCGTCCCGGTGTCGGCGGCGAGGAAGTGCGTGTCGAAATTCCGGAAGGCGTCACGGGCGCACAGGCCGGCGACATCCTGTACCGGCACGATTTGGTCGAACATCCCCTCTTTTTTCGTCTCGCCATTCGTTTGGACCATTCGGGGAAGAGCATCAAGCATGGGACTTACGATTTGCAGCAAGGCTCGTCGCCGACGCAACTGCTCGAACGCTTGCAGGAAGGCCCGGACATCACGGTGTCGGAGTATAAACTCACCATTCCCGAAGGCCTCACCCTCAAGCAGATGGCGCAACTGTTCCCCGATCCGGACGCGTTTCTTGCAGCGGCAACCGACCCTGGTCGCGTCGCCGCGTTGGGCATCGCCGCGAGTTCGCTCGAAGGCTTTCTCATGCCCGACACCTACTTCTTCGACGAGCAACCCGAAGAGACACTGGTGGTGGATCGCATGCTGGAACATTTCAATGACACTTACGAGAAGACCGTTGCCGCGATACCAGAGGCCGCGGGGCGCGACCTTATGGAAGTCGTAACCGTGGCGTCCCTCGTGGAAGAGGAATCGCGGGTGGACGAAGAACGGCCCATCGTGGCCGCAGTCGTGTACAATCGGCTGCAACGCGGAATGCCGCTGGATATGGACTCCACGCTCCAGTACGCGCTGGACAAGTACGGCCAGCGTTTGCTCGACCGTGATAAAGAGGTCGAATCTCCGTACAATACCTATCGCAATGCAGGGCTGCCGCCAGGACCGATATCGAATCCCGGCGCCGCTGCGCTGAGGGCCGCACTGGCCCCGGCCGACGTGGACTATCTGTATTTCGTGTCTAACGCCGACGGAAAGACGCACACGTTCAGCGCCACCTTGGCGGAACACAACAGGGCCGTGGCGCGCTATCGCCGTGAAATTGCGGAGCAGCGCCGTGAACTCCAGCAGGAACAACATGCCGAGCACGAAGAAGAGCAAGAAGCACCCACTCTTACCCCGTAAACGGTTGATGGTTGCGGTCACGAATCACGTCGACTACGAACTGAAGTGCGCGCGCGACTATGGTCTCGGTTGTGAAATCCAGATTTTCGGTCTGCCCGAGTACTTGTCGAAAGATTCGACTGCGGTGTTGCGGCGCATGATGAAGCGGCTGGAGTCCATCAAGGGTCCTATCGGCTGTCACGGTCCATTCATTGACATGACGCACTACAGTTCCGATCCCGAGATCATGGAAGTGTGCCGCGTCCGCTATCTCCAGGCCTTCGATATTGCCGAAGCGCTTGGCGCGGAATACCTCCTCTTTCACAGCCAATACAATCCCATCATCCGCGTGCCCGTGTACCAGTCGATGTACCACGAGTACAGCGTGCGGTTCTGGCCGGAGATTGTCGAGGAAGCGGAACACCGCAAGATTCCGGTTTACGTGGAAAACATGTTCGACGACACGCCGGACCCCATGTGCCGTGTCGTGGAAAAACTGGATTCTCCGTGGTTCAAGCTCTGCCTGGACGTGGCCCATGCCGAGATTCACTCCGACCTCGATCTTGGCGCGTGGATCGACGCGTTCGGCGACAACCTGCGGCACGTCCATCTCAACGATTGCCATGGGGTGCTCGACGATCATCTTGGCCTCGGCCAAGGCGTACTCGACATCCCGCGAGCACTCTCCAAACTGACCGGCACGGGACTCCCCTTGACCTACGCGTTGGAGACCGGCAAGAACACCGTTGCAAGTCTGCGATATCTGAGGATCGCCAAGCTGCAGTAACCGCCGCCGTCCTAAGGAGGAGAAAGCGACGCATGCCTGACAAGGAAGTGCTTCACAACCTGCTGCTCGGACTCATGATCGGGATGCCCTGCGTGGGAATAGTCAATTCCCTATGGTTCGGCAGCGAACTTCGACGGTACCTCGCCACTTCGCCCAGCATCGCGACCTGGCAGGATATGGAGCGTTTCAAGCGGGTTGTATCCGGACAGATGTACGCCGCCCTCGCGCAAATCGGGTTCTTGATTATCCCCTACCCCGCGTATGCGGCCGGCTTGTACTTCAAGGTCCTGGAGCCCGCCGCCGTCGTATACATCTTGGTCCCGTCCGGTATCCTTATCGTGGTGGGTGTAGTTTTCAAAAGAATCGAAGACCGTGCAAAGCATTTGCCGGTCACGAGCGAATTCGCCACCGAATACGACCACGTCATCACTACGTGGATGAAAAAGCCGTTTCCGGACTGGTGAACTTTCAGTCTTGGCGCTCTGGAGTTGCCGCTGCCGGGGGAGCATCCAGCGTTTTCCGAATGATCTTGCACAGCGAATCCGGCGTGAAAGGTTTCTGGATGAACGTGGCCTTCTTGCCGACCGGACCTTGAAACAGCGCGGCCGTGCCCGTGTACCCGGACATAAAGACGACGCGAACTTCCGGGCGCAAGCGGCGCACCGTTTCGGCGACTTCAGTGCCCGATATTCCGGGAACAACGATGTCCGTGAGCAAGAGGTGTATCTTGTCCGGGTACGATTCCGCGACCCGAACCGCGCCGTCGCCAGTTCGAGATTCGAGAACTGTGTATCCCCGAGTGACGAGAACTCGCTTCGTCAAGGTTCGAACGCCGTCGTCGTCTTCCACGAGTAAAATGGTCTCATCGCCGCGAATCGGCACTTGCTTCGTCGGCGCCTCGACCGCATTGAGGGCGTCCTCGTCGACGCGCGGAAGATAGACTTTGAAGGTGGTGCCTTTACCGACCTCCGAATAAACGGTGACGTTTCCGCCACTCTGCTTCACGATACCGTAAACCGTGGATAGACCGAGACCGGTCCCTTTGCCCTCTGGTTTCGTGGTGAAGAAAGGCTCAAATATCCTTGCTTTCGTGGCCGAATCCATTCCGCACCCGCTATCGGAA
>JAHDWY010000257.1:0-3132 GCA_023384315.1 Candidatus Hydrogenedentota bacterium
ATAGAAGCCGGAACCTTTGAAAATGATTCCCGCGCCGGTGCCGAGGAGCCGCTTCATTCGGCGGCTGCCACAACTCTCGCAGGTGAGGCGTGGCGTCGCGGACATGCTATGAAAGACGTCTCGGACGGTCTCGCACTTCTGACATTGGTATGAATAGGTTGGCATTGCTCAGGTCGCTCCCTGACAACTCGGGTTCCAACAGAATCTGAACATCCCTGTCGATCAGCACGATGGACAGGCCGCGTGGGATGGAACAAGTTACCGTCCACGTCGCGGAGAGGCGCATAATTTATCAGGTTTCCCGTTGGAAATCAACGCGATAGCAAGTACGAGGGGGAATTGTGCAGAGGGCGTTGTGCATCGCAAACGAGAGTCACGTCCGGAAAGCAGGCGTTGTTGTAAAACGTTGCAAAGTAATTATTTAACGCATTCGTCGAATCAGTGCGCGTTAGTAAACACTTGACAAATGGGTCGGGCAGTCGCAAGATCGTCCGAGAACGAGTCGGAGTTGCGCGTGGAAACTTTTCCCGAACTGAGTCAGATGCCGGAAACGACGATTAACGGCGTGGTGGCCATTGCCATCGCGGTGGGCACCCTGTATTGCTTCCTCGGGTACAAGACGTTGAAGGTGGTCATCGGTCTGACTGGATTCATCCTCGCCGGAGGGGTGGCTGGATTGCTGATCGTCTGGCTGTTTCCCGAGCAAACGGCAGTAGCTGCGATCGCCGCGCTGGTGGGCGGCGTCTGCGGGGCCATGGCGCTCTTCTTTCTCTACAGGTTCGGCGTGTTCCTGGTTGGCTTCCTCGGTTCCGCGTTGGTCACCTACACGGTGATGGCGGATTCAACGAATCCGTACGCGATCTGGATTGTCCTCGGTTGCGCACTGGCCGGAGGCCTCATCGCTATTGCCCTGGAGCGTGGCATCATGGTGCTTGCCACGGCCGCTTTGGGGGCGTGGATCGTCGTTTGCGGGATTGCCTTTTTTCTTGTTGGCCCTTCGTTTCTCGACATCCTTCAACAACCGGTCGAACTCGGCAAAGACCGGCAAGTGCTCATCACCTGCTGGGCTCTCGTGGCCATCTCCGGCGCGGTAGCCCAGTTCGCCACGACACGGAAGCGGCCCCGGGAAGTGGTGGTCACGCGGGCGTGAGGGCGAAACGCTACTCCGGAAGATGGAGAATAGGACCTATCGGACGAATAGGACCGATAGGGCACGCAACGCGTAGCGGACGGCCGCTTCAAACGAGCACCCAATCTGCATCATCAATTCGATAACGAGATTCCCGGTGCCGAATCCGGCGCCGGAACATCTCGTGGCATACGTTCGCGTGTCCTATTCGTCCTATCAGTCCTATAGGTCCTATTCTCGCTCAGCTACGCGGTCACTCGTTCTTGATCACCAGCGCGTCTTTCTCCGGCAGGGCGGGGAAGGGCGCGTGCGGTTCCATCTGGTACCAGTAGGAGACCGCGGCCAGGTCATCTTCCAGTGGCAAGTACCGGCCTTCGCTTTGCCAACCCAAGGCCTGGATTGTAATCCTCAAATCCTGATCGAAGCGGACGGGGTCGGTGATGTGCCAGCGGTACTGGCCGAAGCGGCGTTGTTCACCCTCGAAGGGCACGTGGTAGAAGCCCGTGTAGGGGCTGCTGAAACTGGTGTAGCTATACTTCCCGTTCTCTTCGTGCTCTTCATAGCCGTAGGAACCGCAGAAGTAGTCTTCCTCGCCGGTGCCGCAGATGGTGGGGAACTCGCCGTCGCCGTCGATGAAGAACTTGATTTCGCCTTCGCCCCACCAGCCCGTGTTGTTTGCGCCGTGGGCGAGGTAGGTGCCCACGTATTGGCCCTTGCCCTTGATGCCATCGACGATGGTGAACACTTCCTTGTACGGGAGCGGATTGGTGCGGCGGAACTGGGCGTGGAAGTAGGGGGTGTCTTTCGCCACGTCTTCGAGCGAGTAATCGATCTGGTAGTAGACCGTAGCCTGTTTCTCGCCCAGGTTCTCCATGGTGATCTTCGCGCCCTTGCGGAACGGCATCTTCCAGTACGAGTTGAATCCGCTGCGGGGATTCACACACACGGCCAGCGAGGCGATCTGCGGCTCGTTGCCTATGCCCCAACCGGCTGCGAAGAAGTCGCCCACAGGCACTTCAACCGAGGCCGCTTCTTCATCGTCCCAATAGATGCGAAAGATCATGAGCCGGTAATCGCCGACGGGCGTCATCCAGATATGACGAATGATCCCGGAGCCGTCGATCTCGCCCATCGTGAATGTTTCACCCGGCTTGATGTGCACGTACGGGTTGACCTTCCAGCCCTGGCCGAGTTCGCGCGCGGCCTTCGCTGCGGTGCCCTCTTCCAGGGTCGCCATGCCGCCCTTGCCCTTTTCGCCCGTGAAGTTCTCCGGGCTAATGGAGCGGGATTGTGCGTCGTTGAGCTGGTAAAGCTGGTCCAACCCCGCACCTTGCGCCGAAACGATGGGCGCGATTAACGCGAACGCGAGAAATGCGATTCCGAATGGTTTCATGGTCATACGTCTCCCTCTGTTTATCTCTGTAGCCGGTCATGGGGGAAGGGTAGACTGCCTTGGACACGTGGCCGCACCCGGAACCGGCGGGAAACGCCGGTCTGTCCCCTGCGTTACGCTATGCGTAAACGAGGGCTGAGTCAAGTCAGCGCCGGAAGGTTAACGCTATGGTAAGTGCGTATCCTGCTAGATCACTTCCCACTCGTCTTCGGACGAACCCTGGAAGATGCGGCGCCGGTCGGAATCGAGCATGTGAGGACGGCGTTGAAGCGCGGTCTCCACGGTGGGGAAGATCTCGAATCGGGCGTCGCCGTGTTCGTAGCGCGTGGCGAGGTGCAGGTACAGGATCAGGCGAGCCGTCCGGAACTGGCGCGGCGAATTGCAGTAGATCGTCAGGCCTTGCTCGATGGCGTGGCGGAGTCCATCGCTGAAGGCACTGGGCCGTTTCGCATTGATCTCCGACCAATCGAAAAGGTCCAGGTCCGATGCACCGGTCTGTTCCGCCTGCGTGGCGGCTTCGAACTCTGCGCCGAGCCGGGCGTACAGTTCGACCAACTGATCGAACCAGCGGAAGATCGCACGGTACCCTTCATCGGCGAGATCGAGTTCA
>JAHDWY010000257.1:3142-5990 GCA_023384315.1 Candidatus Hydrogenedentota bacterium
TGCCGTTCCTCGTTGTCTTCAGGAATCATGCGGACGCGCGCCTTTTCCGCGGCGTCGCCGTAGTTGAAGCTTTCGAGCACCGTGGCGAGACTGAACTTGCCGCGCGACTGGAGGGCTAACTCGTTGACGAGCGGACCCGCAACCGCGTCCTGTGCGAGGATCGCCTCTACCGGAGGTTGCGGTGCGAAAAGGCCCGCGCCCCACTGATCAAATATATCTTTGCATAGTGACGTTAACGCATGACCGCAGCCCTCCTCGGACCCGCTGGGCGGCGGGGTGAGACGGCGTTTGATGGGGTTGGGCGAGGCGCCGGGCCTCCGAAGGATGTCGTGCTCGGCCAGAAACCGCAGGGTTACCATACGGTCCAGGGCGAGCCAGGCAGCCTCTTCCGGCGCCCGCCACTCACTCATCAGGGTTTCGGTCCAGCGATGAATCCATTCGCGCAATTGCCGCGCCACATAGCTGCGGGGTTGCCGCCGCACGTCGTCCAGCGAGCCCGCTTCCACGTTCGATCGCAGCAGAACGTCTCCAAACTCGGCCGTGAACGCCGCGGGCGTATCGGCCACCAGCAGCAGTTCGTCGGTCTTGGCATCATACAAGTAGGATCGGAACAAGTCGGTCACATAAGCGTAGGGCGCGCCGAAGACGCGATTCATATCGACGAGGGCGCGGGTGATGGGGCAGAAGTCCAGGCTTCGCTTGATCGCAGCACGAAGTACGCGACCATGCTCGTCTGTTCGCCCGACCGGATGATATAGGCTAGGGTCGTGGGATGGCCCGGGACCGCGGCAGGCTCGAGTTCGTCGGACTCGTTCCATCCGAGGAGCGCGAGGAATTTCTCCGCGTACAGGTGTTGGTCTTCCCGTGTGGAATCCGCGAGTTTTTCCCACCACGATTCACACAACCGCTGAATAGCGCTGGTTGTCCGCATGTTAAGCCACACCTTTCCCTTTCTGGATCGAATAGCCTGCGGCTTCGATCCGACGCCAGACGACGTCTTCCCTTCTTCCGAGCAAATCCACGCTCCGTGTGAGCAGGCTATCAATACGCGCGGAGCGATCCGCCAATTCCCTGGCAAACGCTTCGCGCGACATGGTTTCAATGGCGTACGGTTCCATGGGCGGTATCGGCGGTGCTTCGGACCCCGTGGTCACGAGGAGCACTTCGTTTGCGTCCTCGTCGAGCAGCGCGATCAGAACACTTGGGTTGACCGCCACGGCTCCCCGGAGTCGGTCCAGCGGGCTTGCCGCCTTCAATACGAGGGCGCGCAGCTCCTGAAACAGAGGGAACAACATGTCAACCTGGTAGTAGGTCCGGTTCCCTTCCGTATGCCGATAGAGGAATTCAATTGACTGGAGTCGTTCCAATTCGCGTTGGACCGCCCGGATAGGTAGCCCGGTTGCCGCCTCAATCTGTCGCTGGTAGTAGGCCCGAGTCGGGTCGGCCAGGAAAAGCCGAAGAATCGCGGCGCGCGCTTTGGACCCCAACAGGGTCGCCAACGCGACGCTCAATGCGTTTTCCCGCTTCTGGGCTGTCATCGACCCAACGGTACCCCTTGACCCATACCAACTGCGTGAGATGTGCAATCCGTTCTAACTCTTCTAATCGCCAACAGTATACAGATAGTAGTCATCAGTGTCAACTCGATTCTAATTCTGCTGCGTATTCTGGGTCATCGCTACGCTTTGTCGCTTGGTTATGCCGCACGAACGGAATGCTTCGCACCCGTAACAGTGGTTAAGTTTATTCCGGATATCGAGGATTCAGCGCGGTTGGTCCAGAAATCCACTGAACCAGAGCCGGACCCTTCTTGGCCGTCCTTCTCGCAACGAAAGATACCGGATGGTAGAAACCTTTGGGGTGTGAATTACCAAAATGTATGTTTTCTCATGATGTCTCACCTGGGCGTCGATCGGGGATCTCCGGCGTTCGTGAGCGTATTCTGCTCGGATATCCCGTCGTAAGCGTCTATAGAAACGTTCCTTACATGGGGATCGGAGGGTTCCCGCTGCCCGGTCGGGATGTATGCCCGATCCCGATTGGCATACGGTTTGCTCTTGCCCGTATCGACACGTGCACGGGTTTCGATAGCGCTGAATCTAGTGTAAGTAATCTAGTTCTCGACGTCAGTCGGGATCTGTCTAAACGAGGGAGCCGCCGTGCGAAAAATCGAAGCGATTATTAAGCCGTTCAAATTGGAAGACGTAAAGGATGCCATCGCCGCCGTCGGCGTTCATGGCCTCACCGTCTCCGAGGTGAAAGGGTTCGGCCGGCAGAAGGGTCATAAAGAACTCTATCGCGGCGCCGAATACGTCGTGGAGTTTCTGCCGAAGGTCAAGCTGGAAATTGTCGTCACCGACGAGAACGTACAGGCCGTGGTGGACGCCATCCAGAAGGCCGCCGCGACGGAAAGCATCGGGGATGGAAAGATTTTCGTTTCCCCAATCGAAGACGCCGTGCGGATTCGTACGGGCGAGACGGGCGACGTGGCCCTGTCGTAGTGGTTGGTTGGTGCTCGGCCCAGTGTCTCGAACACGGAGTGAGCCGGTTGATTGGGAGTTCCGGGCGCGGCAGCGCTCGATACCGCACGAAAGAGGAGATCGGGTAATGGGTTTGTTTGGAAGAGTAAGTGAGGCGGCAGCCACACCATACCTGCGCATCGCGCTGCTTCTTGCGTTCCTGTGCGTCCCAGTGTTGACTGCGGTCGCGCAGGAAGAAGCGGTGCCGGCCGTGGAGGTCGTGGAGGAAGCGCCGGTACTGGACACGGGCGATACCGCGTGGATGCTGACGGCTACGGCATTGGTCTTGTTCATGACGATCCCCGGACTGTCGTTGTTCTACGGTGGAT
>JAHDWY010000257.1:6000-6761 GCA_023384315.1 Candidatus Hydrogenedentota bacterium
AACCCGGAACGTGCTGTCCGTCCTGATGCAATGTTTCGCGATCACGGCGTTGGTGACAATTCTGTGGGTCATTTACGGATACAGTCTCGCATTTGATACGACGGGTATGGAGGAGGGAGTACTGAATCTGCGATCCTTCGTGGGCGGGTTCTCCTATCTCTTCCTGAAAGGCGTCACGCCCGACGAGCTGTCCGGCACGATCCCCCTGTCCGTCTTCGTGTGTTTCCAGTTGACCTTCGCAATCATCACCCCGGCGCTGATCGCGGGCGCGTTCGCGGAACGCATGAAGTTTTCCGCGGTGCTCTTGTTCACCGCGCTGTGGTTCACCTTCGTCTACGCGCCCGTGTGCCACATGGTGTGGTCCGGCGGCGGTTCGCTCATGGGCGACCTCTGGGGCGTGCTCGACTTTGCCGGCGGCACGGTCGTACACATCAATGCGGGTGTTGCGGCCCTGATCGCCGCCATCCTGGTAGGCAAACGCCGCGGTTATCCCACGACGCCCATGCCCCCGCATAACCTCACGATGACGGTCACCGGGGCGGGGATGCTGTGGGTCGGCTGGTTCGGATTCAATGCCGGCAGTGCTGTTGCCGCGAACGGTTCAGCGGGTATGGCCATGCTCGTGACGCAGATTGCGACCGCCGCCGCGGCTCTGGCATGGATGTTCATCGAATGGGGCAAGCATGGCAAACCCAGCGCCCTTGGTACCGTGACGGGCGCCGTTGCCGGCCTGGTTGCCATTACACCTGCATCCGGCACCG
>JAHDWY010000258.1 GCA_023384315.1 Candidatus Hydrogenedentota bacterium
CCTCGGGCTGGGATGGACGACCGCTGGGAAAGATCCCGAACTCAAGAATCACCTCTACATCGATTACCCGGAGATGTTGGAGAAGGAAGCGGACAACATCGACGCGGTGATCATCGCGACTCCCTTCAAGACGCACTACCAAATCGTGATGGACTGTCTCGACGCGGGCTTTCCGGTCTTCTGCGAAAAGACTATGGCGCACACTTATGAGTGTTGCCGGAATATCGTGACGAAATGTCACGAAACCGGACTGTTCGTACAGGTCGGCCACCAGCGCCGGTTCAACCCCGAATACAACTATGCGGCCACCCAGATGTTGCAGCAGAGAAAACTCGGTCGCGTGGGGTTCATCGAAGCCCAGTGGCACCGGAACGATGCCTGGCGACGTCCGCTGCCGATGCGAAAAGATGGTTCACCGTACGAACTGAACGCCGCCGAAAAAAGATGGATCCCCGATCTTGAGAAGCACGTTAACTGGCGGATCTACGAAGAGTACTCGTCTGGACTGCTCAGCGAACTGGCCACGCACCATCTCGAAGTCGTGAACTTTCTGCTCGGCACGATGCCCTCGCGCGTCTGGGGTACGGGGGGACTCGACTACTGGCGTGACGGCCGCGACACCTTCGACAACCTCACCGTCACGTACGAATATGACATGTCGAAACGGGATCATGGTTTCGGGACGGTCGATGCCAAGATCGAAGAGCAGGACCCGCGCAAAGTCAACCAGCCGTATTCCGTGCGCGTCACCTGGTCGGGGATGCTGCAGAGCGCCAAGAAGGGCGCTTCCATGCTCGTCGTCGGCGACGAGGGAACCTACGAATTGCGCGAACGGTGGACACTGGAAACGCCCGGTTGCGTCTTCTTCCCGGAACCGGTAAAGGTTTGGCTGGACCCGGAAACGCTGCAACCCACCACCGACAAACAAATCATCGACTGGATCAAGGCGACGCGACAATCGCAGAAGTACTCCCGCTGGGACGAACAGGATCCCGTGCCGTTCGAGAAAGTGATGGACCCGTCCTGGTTCGACATTACGCCCGACACGCGCCAGTTCCAGGCCTTTGCGAAACACATCAAGGAAGGCGGCAAACCACGCACCAACGAAATGGTCGGCCTCATGGCGTCCGTCTGCGACATCGCTGGCCACGAAGCGGTCACCACCAAGCAACTCGTCGAGATCGACGCGGCGGTGTACACATTTGATTTCGAAACGCCCAATCCCTTCGAGTATGAGACGATCGAAGCGTAAGACGGACCGGATTTCGGAATCGTTTCAAGATGGGTTTCATACGTATTTCAGATCTCAAATTTGAGATCTGAAATGCATTCAGGTGCGGGAAAAAGTCGTCAGCACCATTGCAGGGTGATCACGATAAACGGTTAGTCTCAGCCGGGCCGCTCGATGTTCGTCAATGCTGCCAACCTTCCCGTGTCCGTTTCGCATATGGCACACAACCGTGTACTCTGTTCGGGCAGTCTATTTGACAAAGACCCATCTGGATGGAGATGCACCGAATGAAACCGACACGCCGGGAGTTTTTGCAGACCGCAGGAATTGCGACCGCCGGGCTGGCAGCGGGCGCGTGCGCGAGCACGACCACGACATCCACCGCCAAGCCGCCCAATATCCTCTTCTTCTTCCCCGATCAGCACCGCTACGACTGGGTGGGGGCGAACAGCGCTATCGGTGTGCCGACGCCGCACCTGGATGCTCTGGGCGCGCGGGGCGTACGGTTCGGGCGGGCCTACTGCGCGTCACCCTTGTGCGCGCCTTCGCGGGCCTGCCTTGCGCTGGGCGTCGAATACGACCGCTGCGGCGTGCCATCCAACAAGGACGATCTCGCGCGCGGCGCGGATACGTTTTACGACCGCCTCCGCGCGGCGGGGTATCACGTAACGGGCTGCGGTAAGTTCGACCTGAACAAAGGCGAGCAAAAATGGGGGTTGGACGGCGCCTACCGGATCGACGAGTGGGGATTCTCGAATGGTGTTAACAGCGCGGGAAAATGGGACGCCATCCGTTCGGGGGCGGAACATCCGGCCGACCCGTACATGAAGTACCTGCACGACCACAATCTGGCGGCGACGCACGTGGCCGAGTACCAGAACCGTCGTGGCGATCCCAATCGCGCATATTCGTTCACCGATCCGACGCCGCTGCCCGACGAGGCCTACTGCGACAATTGGATCGCTCAGAACGGGCTCGATCTCATTGCGGCGGCGCCGGAGGATCGGCCGTGGTTCCTCCAAATCAACTTCGCAGGACCCCATGCGCCTATGGACATCACCGCGCGCATGGAGGAGGCCTGCCGGGGCGTCACGCATCCGCAGCCCAACCGCAACACGGAATTTCCGCCGGAGGTGCACAACGCGATCCGCCAGAACTACTCGGCCATGGTCACCAACATCGACCGCTGGCTCGGGATCTATATTGACGCGTTGCGAGAACGTGGCGAAATCGACAACACGCTCATCGTGTTCAGCAGCGACCACGGCGAAATGCTCGGCGACCACGATCTTTGGGGCAAATCGAAACCCCATGAGCCGTCCGTGGGCGTGCCGCTGGTCATCGCCGGGCCGGGCGTGCGAAAGGGAGTGGAGAGCGACGCGCTCGTGAGCATCATGGATCTCGCGGCGACCTTTCTCGACTGCGGACTGGTTTCCGTGCCAGAAACGATGGATAGCCGGTCGCTGCTGCCGCTGTTGCGCGGGGAGACCGCATCCCACCGCGACCATCTGCTGTCCGGGCTCGGTTCGTTCCGCGTCGTTCGAGACGGCCGGTACAAACTGGTGACCGGGTATCCCAATGCCGATTCGGTCGCGCTTTACGATTTGGAAAACGACCCGCTGGAGAACGAGAACATCGCCGCGGACGCGCCCGGCCAGGTGGAACGGTTGCGGCAATTGCTGGCAGCGGCGGGGGCAGCGGTGTGAGGGATGGCTAGCCCGACAACTTCTGCTCGCAATAGGCCTTCAGTTTCTGCGTCGCTTCGTCTTGCGGCGCGAGGGCGAGGGCTTGCTCGAACTGATCCAGCGCTTTCCGGTATTGGCCATCGCGCAGATACACCTTGCCCAGGTTCCGGCTCGCCACCACAAAATGCGGGTCCACGTCGCACGCGGCGCTGAAGTATTCGATTGCCTTCGCGGTGAGGCCGTACTCCGCCGCGGCGCTGCCGAGATTGTTAAGCCCGAAGGCATCGGCACGTGAGAAGTGCGCGGCGAGATCAAAGGCCTCAATGCCCTCCTCGCGCTGCCCCTCGTCCAGAAGCGTGCGCCCCCGGGCGAAATGCACGTCGAAGAGAATCAACTCCGCCGTCCAGTCACCGTGGATGTCCGTTTCGTCCAGGGAATGCCACTTGTAGGCGTTCCAAGTGGGCGGTTGGGTTACTTCCATGCCGGGAGGGGTGTATCGATACAACAACCCCGCGTTCGCGGTGACGGAATCCTCTACCGATCGCTTCGCGGTTGAGTACACGGGCCGCCCGCTCTCGTGAACGAGCCAATGAAGAATGACGGCCTCGTCCGCTTCGGTCGGGCGTTTGGAAAAGGTTCGTTTCACGTTTTCGGGCATGGCGCTGTAGATCTTTTCGACGGGATAGCCGTAGGGATTGGCGATGGTGACGTCCGGGCGAAGATCTTCGACGATCTGCAAATACATGGCGGAAAACAAGGCGTGGTCGCTATCTCCGAAAAAGATGGCGCCGGGCGCCAGTGTATTCATCACGTTGTGGGCGTAGTCGTCCACGAAGTAATACCGGCTCTTGTCGTTCTGCTGGAAATGGGTGGCCAGGGGAAGGGCCGACGCGGTGAGGGTCAGCGTGATGGCGAGCACCCGTTGCAAAGCGCGGCTGGCCGGCAGCGACGTGACTGTCGCAACCACGACGCCGAGGAAGATGGCTGCGATGAGATATGCGGGAATCCAGTAGGTCGTGTTGATCCAAATTGCCATGCGATCAAACCCGAAGTTCGGGATGAGAATGGCCCCGATCGCGAACGCGAGAAACAACAGAGTTAGTAGAATGGCCGGACCAAGCCGTTTGCGCGCGAGCAGCGCGATCCCCACGGGTGCGAGCCAACCGATGCCGGTCGTGAATTGCTGCGAATAGATCCCCGCAAAGACTTGGAGTTGCTCCATGAACCGCGGCAGCGACCGAGGGCCATCGGTCATGATGAAAGCGTATTGCGCGCGCGTCACCACGTCCCAGAAGTTACTGAGCGTTTCCGGGTTTCCCCAATCCATGGGCGGGTTCGCCATGGAGCGGATGGGCAAGTAGAGATGGATCAGTAGCAGCCCGGCGCAAAACGCCGCGACGGCGCGCGAGTACGTCCACAAGATCTCTCGCGAAATGCCGCCGAGGGCCAGCGCGTAGAGCGCGATCACCGGTACGGCCAGCGCAATGATGCTGTGATTGCCGATGCCGAGGCCCAGGCATAGGCCGCAGGCGATGAGCAAGCCCGGCCGGCGCTCGTCCTGCCAGCGCAGGACAAGCAAGATGCAGAGCGCGGTCAGGTACGCGTTCAGCGAATAGACTTCCGCAATGACGCTCTGCTCCCAGAACTCGAAGGAGAACGCGAGCGCGAGCGCGCCCGCTACCGCGGCCCAACGGTTGCGCGTGAGCTTGATGATGATGAGGGTGACGACATAGACCGTTGCGGCGGAGAAGAAGGCCGACATGAATGCGACACGCCACGCCACGCTGTTGAACGGGAGCAATTCGATGAAGAGTTTGCCGACGATGCACCAGAGGGGATAGCCCGTCGGGTGGGGAATTCCCAGCGTGTAGGCGGCCGCAATGAGTTCGCCGCTGTCCTCTCCGGTGACCGTCGGCGCAAGCGTCCGCAAGTACACCGCCAGTGCCGCCACGGCCGTAAACGCCGCCACCGTGTAGTCATCGAGATCGAATGGCCGGTTCGGACGCCGGTATCTTACGCTTTCATCGACTTCCTGTATGACGTCCATCTCCCGCACCCGCGAACCGTCAATCTCGCTTGACCCATTGGACAAATTCAATCACGTTGTTGTCAGGATCGCTCAGATAAACCCATTTCACCAACCCCGGCGTGTCAAAGGGGCCGTCGACCACAGGGACTCCGGCTTCCTTGGCCTTCGCCAGCAACCCGCCGAGGTCGTCGGTGCCCAGCGCGAGATGCGGCGCGTACGGCGGCTCGATGTCGCGTTGTTCCATGGGTACAGGATTCCCCTGCGCGTCCAGAAGTTGCAGGAGTTCCAGGTTGCCGCCTTCCAATTCGAGATATGCGAAGGCCTCGCGCATCTCCGGGTCCACCTTCTTGAACATAAAAGGGAGTCCGAGTTTCTCGGTATAAAACGCGATGGACGCATCCAGATCCGACACGCGAAAGGCAAAGTGATCCGAACGAAACATGGGCCATACTCCTAAAAGGTCGAGCGGTCCGGAGCCGAAGCGCGATCAATGTACCGCATGCGTGAAAAGGATGGAAGTTCGCGCGCATTTGCGTCAAGGGCTGACTGCGTTGACGATCTCCGCCCAGGCGCGGCTCACCGGGAACGTGCCGGGGTACTTCACAAACTCCACGTGGCCGTCCAGGTAGAGCACGTTGGCGCCGCCGGGAAGGTGGTTGAATTCGGTTGGATCGAGATCGACCCGGTCGTACATCATAGGGATTTCGCTTTGCGCTTTGCTCGTCGCGGATGGGTTGTTGATGTCTTCGATATAGAACCGTTCGACGCCTTCCCGCAGTCGCAGGATCTTCTGCGTGACCCCGTTGTCATCGACAAACTCCCAATCACTGCTGAAGGATTCAACCGGTTTGTTGCGGAGAAGGTCGTCGAACGCCGCGTAGAATGCGGGCGACATGTCCTGTGTCGCCGGGTCGGCGAGGTACTCGTTCTCAAAGTTCCAACCGAGATACAGGTAGGAGAGCTGGTCGAACAGACACGGATTCGTGGAGCCTTGCGCCTGCGATCCGCCCGGACCGTCCGGCCGCTTCCACCGGCCCAAGTCGTACTGTTCGCGTCCATTGGAATCGGAAGGGCACACGAGCACCCGCGCGTCTGAAAGATACTCCGGGTACATGGCCAAGCCCTGAAACATCAGAAAGCTCTCGTTTCGGACGTCACAGTTCTGCCCGATAAAGCGCTGGATGGTGGGATAGTTTTCGTTGCTCTCGCCGGCGTACATCTTCAGGGAGAGCCCCACCTGGCGCAGGTTGTTCACACAACTCACGCGGCGCGCGGATTCGCGCGCCCGCGAAAGGGCCGGCAACAACATACCCGCCAAAATGCTGATGATGGCGATCACGACCAGCAACTCGATCAGCGTGAAGGCGCAGCGCTCGGCCCACCGTTTTCCCAAGAGCGTGTCCATTGCGTTCACCCTACGCTAAATCCCGAACTTGGGCAAGTAGGCTGCCCAAGCCATAAAGGCGGTAGTGCCGGAAGATCACGGTTTCCTGGGCAACACCGCCATGGTCAGCCGGCAGACACAGACGGGCCGGTCCCGATCGTCGCGGATGCGGATGTCCCACACGTGGGTCGACCGTCCGACGTGAATCGGCGTGACCCGTCCGGTTACGACGCCGTCGCGGACGGCCCGAATGTGGTTTGCATTGACTTCGAGCCCGACGCAGTAGTGGGTGTCGGTGTCGATGCACAGCACGGAAGCGACGCTGCCCAAGGTTTCTGCTAGCACGACACTTGCGCCGCCGTGAAGCAGTCCCATGGGCTGCACCGTTCGCGTGTCGACCGGCATGGTCGCTTCGAGGTAG